>JAULZZ010000102.1:0-2540 GCA_032117095.1 Paenibacillus sp. | reverse complement strand
AAGGACACGTGACGATCGCAGGGCAGCAGGTAAAACCGAGCCATCGTTTGACGACAGGTGAAATGTTGGAAGTTTCTTTGCCCGCACCGCAAGAAGTGGAGATACAGCCTGAACACATTCCATTAGACATCGTGTATGAAGATGCCGACCTCCTCGTTGTCAACAAGCCACGTGGGATGGTCGTACATCCTGCTATCGGGCATTGGACGGGCACGTTAGTGCATGCGTTGTTGTACCATTGCCGTGATTTACAAAGCATCAACGGGACGATTCGTCCGGGCATCGTGCATCGCATCGACAAAGATACTTCTGGGCTGTTGGTTGTCGCCAAATCTGCCCTCGCATTGGAGCAATTGAGTGCGCAAGCACAAGCACACACGATGGAACGTCACTATGTCGCCGTCGTGTGCGGACAACTTCCCCATGCGCGTGGGGTGATCGATGCGCCGATCGGACGCGATCCAAAACATCGCCAACGGTTTGCTGTGACACAGGCGACGGGAGCACGTCATGCGGTGACGCATTTTACCCGCAAAGAACGGTTTGCACACCATACGGTCGTGGCGTTACGGCTAGAAACGGGGCGGACGCATCAAATTCGTGTGCACATGCACTATATCGGGCATCCGATTGTGGGCGATCCGTTATACGGCGGAGGACGCACTGCGATGGACGTGCCAGGGCAAGCATTGCATGCGCAGACGCTAAATTTTACGCATCCCCGTACGCAACATGTGATGCAGTTTCATGCCCCATTGCCCGCAGAAATGACGCGTTTGTTAGACACGTTGCACGCCGAGAAATGGGTGTAATACAACTCCCTTATGGGCACCTCTATAAACTACATCATGCGCATAAACATACGCAAAAAAACCGCTTGTTTACTGCAAAGTAATTTTTGACAAACCAGTTTATAGAGGTGCCCAAAACATATATACGGAGGACTGCGTTTTGCGAGAATGCAAAAGGCGTTTTAATCGAGGTGAAAAAGCGTATCTTTTCCGCTGGGGCATATGTATTGTGAAATACGGAGGAGTATAGGCATTGGAGCATGCGGTCAAGATGCATGCAGGCACGATTTTCGGTATACTTGATCCATGCGCATATTCAAAGGGGGATTTGTGATGAATGAAACGATGGAATTAATCCAATTCATTAAAAACAGTACGAAAGTTACGCCTGTGAAAGCCTATTATAACGGGACGATCGCACAGGACAGCGAAAAGGGTGACAGCGTGAAGATATTTGCATTTGGGGCACAAGGAGGCGTGCTGTTCGGAAACCACGACGAAGTGGTAGCCTTGTTGCAGGCGAAAGCGTCCACTGTAACCCAGTATGAGTTGGAGTACGATCGGCGTAACTCAGCGATCCCACTGCTGGACATTACGAATATCCCCGCACGGATTGAACCAGGCAGCATTATCCGCGACAAAGTGTCCATCGCCAAAGAAGCGATTATTATGATGGGGGCGGTGATCAACATCGGGGCGGTCATCGGAGAAGGAACCATGGTCGATATGAATGCCACGATCGGCGGACGCGTGCAGGTCGGAAAAATGTGCCATGTCGGGGCGGGATCCGTGCTCGCAGGGGTGATCGAACCGCCATCGGCACAGCCGGTTGTGATCGAAGACCATGTGATGATCGGCGCCAATGCGGTGGTTCTCGAAGGGGTGCGTGTCGGGGAAGGGGCGGTCGTCGCAGCGGGAGCGGTCGTCGTGGAAGATGTCGCACCGAATACGGTCGTCGCTGGGGTTCCTGCGCGTTGGATCAAAAACGTCGACGATCGCACGAAGGCAAAAACGGAGATGTTGGCTGAGTTGCGTTCCTTAAAGCCATGAGTATGACCACGTTGCATTCTCCCATGTGGCAGGGGCTTGTTGACTTGCGACGACAGTTGCATCAAATTCCAGAGGTCGGGTACGAAGAATACAAGACGCAAGCACTGTTGCTCGAAACGATCGCTTCGTTCGCTGATGCGCGCGTGCAAGTACAGACGTGGCGCACGGGAATCATCGCCAAGGTCAAAGGGCGCATTGGGAAACATTGTCTGGGATTTCGTGCGGACATAGACGGGCTGTCCATTACGGAACAAGTCGACGTGCCGTTTCGTTCTACGCACGAAGGATACATGCACGCCTGTGGGCATGACATGCACATGACGATTGCGATCGGCGTAATGCGGATGATGGTCGCACAACCGATCGATGACGACGTGGTGTTTATTTTTCAGCCCGCGGAAGAAGGTCCCGGTGGCGCACAGCCGATGCTCCAATGTGCACCATTTTTGGCGTGGAAACCCGATTTTATGATGGCACTGCACATTGCACCGGAGTATCCGGTGGGGACGATTGCCACGCGAGAAGGCATTTTATTTGCCAATACGTCCGAATTGATGGTCGATTTGTACGGGTATGGGGGGCATGCGGCGTTTCCGCACCAGACGATCGATACGCTCGTCGTAGCGGCCTCGTTGATCACCCAATTGCAAACGATCGTATCGCGTAATGTAGATCCATTGGATCCAGCAGTCATTACGA
>JAULZZ010000101.1:0-1543 GCA_032117095.1 Paenibacillus sp. | reverse complement strand
TGGAAGAAGAAAAGCAACTGGCAAAAGGGGTAGAAAAAGCGTTGGCGCAAATAAAAGAGCGGGCGTACGATACGATGTTCGGGGGGACAAAAGTGCCCCACATTGTGCACATTGGCGTGGCATTTGCAGGGAAAAAGACGCAGGTCGGGATGGCGTACGTGTGAGAGAGGGAGGAGTATGGGAAAGGGGAGAACACGGATGAAAGCAATGTCAACAACTTAAGTATTGAACCTTTTATTTTGATGGAATTTGGTCTTACGAGGTTTTTTGCGTGCGAAAGAACGCCTTGGACGTACAGGAACGACAAAGGCGGCACATTCATTTGCGATACGTGCCATAACATCAGATCGTGTTTCGCGTGAGGAGGGTGTTGGAGATGAAAAAACATCGTTTGCGACTAGGGCAAAGCGATTTTCATCGTTTGCGCGAGGAAGGGTGCTATTACGTAGACAAAAGCGTATTCATTCAGGAAATGTATGACGATGCAGGGCAAGTAATCCTCATCCCCCGCCCAAGACGATTTGGCAAAACGCTCAATCTCTCGATGCTGCGGTACTATTTTGAACACAGCGAGTCATCGCGCCAAGGATTGTTCACGGACCTAGCAATCTGGCAACAGGGGGACAAATATACGCAGTTGCAAGGCACGATGCCCGTCATCTTCGTCTCGTTCAAGGATGCGAAGGGAGAGACGTGGGAGAAAACGTACCGTCGCATCCAAAATGTACTCATGGACGAATACATGCGACATGCACCTGTACTCGAGGGAAAACTCAAACGTCCCGAACAAAAAAGATTTAATGTGATTTGCGAGGAGACTGCTACGGAAGAAGAATTCGGGGACAGCCTAAAAAATTTGTCCCAATGGCTACAACGTGCCTACGGCACACAACGGGTGCTGTTGCTTATCGACGAATACGACACGCCGATTCATCAGGCGTATGCCCACGGGTATTACAAGGAATGCATCGGTTTCATGCGTGCGTTGCTAGGCAGTGCACTCAAAGACAACCAAAGCTTGGAACGCGCCGTGTTGACGGGCATTTTGCGGGTAGCAAAAGAGAGCATCTTCTCGGGGCTCAACAACGTGCGCGTGTGCTCGATCTTGTCGACTGCGTTTGAACGGTCGTTTGGGCTGTTGGATGCGGAAGTAGCGGCAACACTGCGGGACTTTGGGCGCCAAGACGAGATGGACGAATTTCGGTGGTGGTACAACGGATATCGGTTTGGCGACGAGACGGTATACAATCCGTGGTCGATCTTTCATGCGTTGGCAGAACCACGCAGAGCATTGCAACCGTACTGGGTGAATACGAGTGACCAGCAGTTCTTGCATGTGCTGTTCGATCGGTTTCAGCCCTCTGTCGTGTATGCATTGACGCGACTGTTGCAACAAGGGGGAACGATACACATCGTCCTTAACGAACACGTGTCCTTTATCGATTTTGCGATGGAAACGCCGGAGATGGACACACAGCCAGCGGAAGAAATGACGGAAGAAGCCCAACTTTTTTGGAATTTCGTATTGTTTAGCGGGTATTTG
>JAULZZ010000100.1:6522-8495 GCA_032117095.1 Paenibacillus sp. | reverse complement strand
GAGACGAAAGTAAGCGGCGTGTTCTCCCCTCCGAGCAATGCGGTGAGCTCGTCATTGACCGCACGAATGACCGTCATCGCGGGGTTAAATCCTTTGTCGAGGACGAGTCCCACCGTTTTTTCCTTGACCTTGGCTACAAAATCCTTTACCACGTGTAGATGGACATCCGCTTCAAGCAACGCCAAGCGTACTTCGCGTAACGTTTCTGTGATGTCATCCTCTGTGAGTTTTCCTTTGCCACGCAATCGCCGAAATGCTTCTTGCAGTCGTGCGGACAATCCCTCAAATGCCACTGCCATGTCCCCCTTGTGCTTCTTCATTTTCTTGCGTTAAGAAATCGTCTTCTTGCATTAAGAAATCGTCGCGTAGCGATTGGATGTAGGCGTGCACTTGCTCGTACGGCGCCCCAGATTGCCACGCCTCTTGGAGCTTCTCCACCGTTTGTTGTCGATGCAAATGACTGGCATACAAGCACAATTTCTGCTCGTATTCTTCAAACTGCACACCCGCACGACGCAGGTGTTCGTACACGGCCTGGCGGGATACGCCGTACAGTTCACCGATCTCCGCTAACGTGTAGTTTTCTTGAATGTATAACGTAACATATCGTTGTTGTTTTTCGGTGAGTAGTTTTCCGTAAAAATCAAACAAGCAGTTAAAGCGGTGCGTACGAAACAACGTATCGTGAGATTTCTCCACGGGGGAAACCCGATTTCCCATCTCTGACGTCCCTCCATCTCCATACGAAAAGTACATGAGTAAGTGTAAAATGCTTTACACCAACATTGTATCGAATGTCCGCAGTCGTTGTCAAGTGCTGTAAAGCATCTTCGTATTACACAAAAAAACGAGCGTCACGAAGACGCTCGGGGGGGGATTACTGTGCACTTGTTCACTGCCACTGCTACTGCTACTGCTACTGCTACTGCTACTGCTGCTACTTTCCACAATACGCCATTTTGGGCAATCCCGGATCTTTGCACAGCCGTTTCCGTATTGTCGCCGGCGTGGCACCTGGTACGAACGATCGACGTAGCCCGTCTTCGACCCGATTTTGAATTTCCATGAGTTCCAACCTTGGGTTGCGTGCAAACCCTGGGTAATTCGTATCGCGTAAAAACAGCTGCACGATGCTTTGGGTAAACGGTGTCTTCGGATTTTGCGCCCGCATTTTAACGAGAAGTACGTCCAAATTCGACGCCACAGGAACGCCACTTTTGCGATAAACGTTATACAACTCGAGAAGTTTGTGCATCACCAGCGTTGCACATAAATAGTGAATAAAGTCGCTCCCCTGAAACAATTCCAAGCAACTTTCATTCAAATAGGCAATGTTTGCATTCCGAATGACGCGTTCAATTTCCTCAGGATACGCAGTCAACTCCGCCCCCATCGCCCCGCCTTCGAGCACTCCTAGGTGCAACGCATCTGTCCATTTCCCATTGTTCTGGAAGTTCTTTTTGGCTGTGTCGAATTGCAACAAATGACGCATTTCATGCACCAATAGTGCTAGAAAAAGACGTGCGGATGATTTGGAACCGTCTTTGAGCGCATCCACGAAAACAGGGATGTCAACGACAAGCCGATTTGGAAAATGGATGCTTGCGCCCGCACTGGCATTTTTCGCCTTCAAATCCAAGATGACAATTTCTTTGAGGAGCGTCTTTGCAGGGCTCGATTGTATCGCACGCATGCGCAACAAAGCGCACAAACGTGCTGCCTCCTGCGCCTGCACTTGGAGCCCAATCGGGACGAAGACAGCGACACCTTCGCACGTCACCACGTGCACAAATTTCCCTTCATATTCAGGGAATTGTTCTTGCTTGTTTTGCAAAGGTGGCGAAACTTTTGACGGGGGATTCGGTTTTAGTCGCACACTTCCTTTGCATTTTTCGTTGAAACGGCGGGAAGTCGCATCCTGGCATGCGTTGTATCGGTCAATGAAACGATGAATGTCCTGCACAGTAAGGGGG
>JAULZZ010000100.1:4971-6512 GCA_032117095.1 Paenibacillus sp. | reverse complement strand
TGCCTCCCCCTGCATGTTCGACCGACGATGCGGTGTCTCCCATGAACCCTTTGTTCTCACAAAATTGACGATACGTTGGATAATGTTTCATCACGTCCTTACGACATACATCGACGAGCATCACGGGTTTTGTGCCCCCTGGTATCCAAGCGTCCAATAATTTTACCGTCTTTTTTGCCAACGTGTCGATACAGTTTTTTAGGGCATTCGGGGGGCAGAGAAGGTCAAGAACAACCATGATGTGGCTTGTCATCACCACCGTAGGATCCAGCGACAACGGTTCTTTTTTGCATGCCTCCGCTTGAGTTTCGGGGAACAACTGGACGCAACGTTTGTCCTTTTCTGGAGAAGATTTGGCGACGTACCACCCCACGGTGAGCAAGACGATCGCCCCAAAGACGGCTGTAGTGATGGGATCTACTGGCGGGGGTGGGGGAACAAACGCCATCTGTGTATTTTCAAACGGCGCAGAAGCTCCTGTTGGCGCAGGCATGCATGCCATGGAAAGCAGTAAAAAAACCAATGTCAATGAAAAACTCTTACAGAAACGCGTAGAAAAATGCACCACACTCACACTCCCTTCCCTTCACACCTTATTTCTATTTTTCGTACGTATTCATTATACCATAAATAAATATTGTTGTAAAATTTCTGTTCGGGCCCAAAAACATAACCAGGTGCGCTGGATTACCCCTCGGTGAAAAGATATGCTATACTCAACAAAATAAAACTACATCGCATCTTCGTACGATGGAAAAAAGAGGGTTTCTCCGATGACACAAACGCCCCCGCCTGATGTCCATACACGCAGCCAAGCGCATCTTTGGTTGCCTTTTACCCAAATGAAAGACTACGACACCGCCCCCCTCGTCATCACCCATGGCGAAGGCGTCAAATTATACGACACAACAGGACGTGCGTATTATGATGCGTTCTCCTCCGTCTGGCTCAACGTCCACGGACATCGCAAACACGCACTCGATCAAGCGATTGTGCAACAACTTTCCAAAGTCGCCCATACGACATCCCTCGGCATGACCCATGACGTTGCCGTACACCTCGCGACAAAGTTGGTTTCTTTAGCCCCCTCTGGACTGACACGCGTGTTTTACTCAGATAGTGGGGCAACAAGCGTCGAAGTCGCGCTCAAGATGGCTTTTCAATATTGGCAAAATATAGGACGACCAGAGAAAAATACGTTCGTGACGATGGAAGGAAATTATCATGGCGATACGCTCGGGGCCGTCAGCGTCGGGAACATCGAACGATTTCATGCGTTATATCGTCCACTGTTGTTTCCCTGCTTGCGTGTGCCGTTTCCCGATGCATATCGGCATCCGAGTGGCGATGCGTACGTGTGCGCCACGCATTGTATTGCAACGATAGAAAGTACGTTTGCACAACACAGACACCAGCTTGCAGCCCTTATCGTAGAACCGCTCGTCCAAGGGGCGAGTGGCATGCGCCTGATGCCCCCTGGATTTTTACGTGACGTTGCACGCTTGTGCAAACAGTACGAGGTATTGCTTATTTGTGACGAA
>JAULZZ010000100.1:0-4961 GCA_032117095.1 Paenibacillus sp. | reverse complement strand
TTCTCCAGATCTGATGACGGTCGCCAAAGGACTCACCGGTGGGTACTTGCCCGTCGCTGCGACACTCACCACGTCGCGAATATACGATGCGTTTTACGATGATTACGACGCTGGAAAAACGCTATTTCATGGGCATTCTTATACGGGCAATCCATTGGGCTGTGCCGTGGCGTTGGCAAATTTACAGCTGTTCGAAGAGGAAAACATATTGACACACGTACAATCATCCGCACAATTCGTTCGTGAAACACTCGCCACGTGGCACCCTATCGCAGCGATCGGCGACATACGTCAGCGGGGACTGATGGTCGGCATCGAGCTCGTAGAAAATCGCAACACAAAAAAGCCCTACCCGTCGGCAAGGCGTATGGGGTATCATGCGACACAACGCATGCGTGAACTCGGTCTGCTCACCCGTCCTCTCGGGGATACGATCGTCTTTATGCCACCTTTGGCAAGTACGCACGATGAGCTACGCGAGATGTTGCATATCATCCGACAGGCGATTGAAGACGTGACGCAACCGCCCTACTCCTCTTTTGTGGCGAACAAAGCATGAACAAACTGCTGCGCATCAAACGGTTGCAAATCGTCCTGCTTTTCGCCGAGCCCGACAAATTTCACCGGAATGTGCAACTGTTGCTTGATTGCCAACACGATGCCCCCTTTGGCCGTGCCGTCTAGTTTGGTTAAGATGACCCCCGTAATCGCTTCTTTTTCACCGAATAATTTCGCTTGACTCAACGCATTTTGTCCCGTCGTGGCATCGAGGACGAGCAATACTTCGTGGGGGGCTTCGGGAATTTCACGGCGAATGATGCGCACAATTTTGTGCAATTCCTCCATCAAGTTTGTTTTGTTGTGCAACCGTCCCGCCGTGTCGCAGAGCAACACGTCTATTTGCTGTTGTTTGGCTAAGCGAATCGCATCGAAAATGACGGCCGCAGGATCGTTGCCTTGTGCCTGATGCACGACTTGGACACCGGCTCGTTGTCCCCACACGGTCAGCTGTTCGATCGCCGCCGCACGAAACGTATCGCCGGCTGCCAGCAACACAGATTTCCCTTCCTGTTGAAAACGATGTGCAAGTTTGCCGATCGTCGTCGTTTTCCCGACGCCATTGACTCCGATGAGCAAAATGACCGTGGGCCCCTGTGGTGCAAAGGAGATTGCACCCGCAGCGTCATCTTGAATGAGCGTTGCCATCTGCTCCAACAAGAGCGGTTGTAGTGTTTCGGTTTGCGTGAGCTTTTGGGCACGGGCTGTTTTGCGCAGCTGCTCGACAAGCATCATCGCTGTCGCCACGCCGACGTCCGCTTTGATCAGCGTTTCTTCGAGCTCTTCAAAAAACGCCTCATCGATCACACTTCTCCGCCGAAATAAGCTGTCGAGCTGGGACGTGAGTGACTGGCGTGTGCGCGCAAATCCGTCCATAAACTTTGTCGTGACTTCTTCTGCTTTCGTGGCAATGCGGTCGCGTAGCTTTTTGAAAAAGTTCATGCCCATCCTCCTTAAAATGCATATGCATACCCTTGTCGTACGGCGCGATCAGGAAGCAGACTGTCCTTCCGCTGCAAAACGGACGGAGATCAGCTTGGACACACCACGTTCTTCCATCGTGATGCCATACAAAACATCGGCAGCCGCCATCGTCCCCTTGCGATGTGTGACGAGAATAAACTGGGTGTCGGTACAAAATTGACGCAAATATTGGGCAAATCGCGAGACATTGGCTTCATCGAGCGCCGCTTCGACTTCATCGAGGACGCAAAACGGTACCGGTTTGTACCGCAACATCGCAAACAGCAGGCACACCGCCGTCAGCGCACGTTCGCCGCCTGAAAGCAATTGTAAATTTTGAAGTTTTTTTCCTGGGGGTTGAGCGACGATATCGATGCCGGAATCAATCCCCTGTTGTGGCTGCGTTAAAATGAAATCCGCCGTTCCCCCGCCAAAAAGTTGCGAAAAAACATCTTGAAAGTGCCGACGTATCGCCTCATACGCCTCCATAAAGCGCACTGTCATTTCTTCATCCATCTCGCGCAACACATCTTGCAATCGTTGTTTTGCAATGCGTAAATCATCGCACTGTGCGCTCAAAAATGCGTAACGTGCGTCTATTCGTTCGTATTCGGCGATCGCCCCCATATGCACGGTCCCTAACTGTGCGAGCTGTTGTTTGAGCCGTTGTACTTCGGCGTTGACGGTGTCGATGTCCGTCGTCGGCAGGGGGTAGCGTGCTTTGGCCGTCTCGTAACTTAATTCGTATTGCTCCGCGAGCTGACGGAGGGCGTGTTCGAGCTGTACTTCTAGGCGATTGACCTGTACGTCGCATTGGCGAATCGTTTGGGTGACGTGTCGCAATTGCTGTCGTTGTTCTTTGGTTTGGTTTTGGTCGTCGTGTCGCAGGCGGTGCGCATCTTGGCGGTGCGCTTGAGCTTCGGCAAGTTGTGTGGCGATATATTCTTTTTGTTGTTTTTTCTTGGCAATGTCTATCGCCTGTTCGGCCAGCTGCGCCTCCATGTGCTTGCACGCTACGACACACGTTTCATATTTTTCTACTTGCTCGCGGGATGTGTGTTCCCACTCCCGCACCTCGTGGTCCAGACGAACAAGTTCTGCGTGTAAGGCATGCGACGTTTCTTGCAGCCTTGCTTGTTCAATGCGTAAGGTGGCCAGTGCATCGGCGTGCTGCGTTTTCGTTTCCCACTGTGCATCACGTTGTTGGGTAGATTGTTCGAGCTGTTGCTGCAGCTGTATTTGTTGTGCATCGTATTGCTGCATTTGTGCTTCAAGGTGTAATTTTTTCGTTTTATTTTCTTGTTGTTCATGCGCAATGCGGTTTTGTTCATGTTGGCATTGCTGTATGCTGGTGAGGAGGGCTTCACGGGAATGTTCTGCTTTTGTCAACGCTTCCGCAACGTCCATCGCGTCTTGTCGCAGTGCGTCTTCTTGTTTTTGCAACGTCTCGCATTGTTGCTGCCATGTGGCAAGTCGCTGTTGCATCAGCGCGTCGTGCTGCCGTTGTTGTGCGACGGTATGCTGTAATGCATCGATGTGTTGTGCGAGTTCACCCATGTGTCGTTGGCGTGCAAGCCACGTCGCATTCGTTTGGCGCACACTTCCCCCTGTCATCGACCCCCCCGTATGGACGACGTCCCCCGCACACGTGACAATCCGATACCGATACGCCAGTGTACGCGCAATACGGTTTGCCTCTTCAATTTTCTCAACAATGACGACATTCCCTAACAAATGTTCTATGATATCGCGATACGATGCATCGCAACGCACGACATCGGACGCTACCCCGACCCAGCCTGGTTGTTGGGCGCCACGCTCCCGATCGTATGTGGGAAACGTACGAGGACGAATGACATCCATCGGCAAAAATGTAGCACGCCCGAGTTGTTTTGTCTTCAAAAAACGGATCGCCTCTCGGGCGCTTTGCTCGTCTGTGACGACAATGTGCTGCAGCGCCCCGCCCAACGCCGTCTCCAACGCAAGCTCCCAACGCGGTTCCACTGCAATGAGTGTTGCCACTGCACCGCGGATATGGTGAAGCGTGCCATGTTCGCTTGCTTTTAGCACTTCACGGACGCCACTTGCAAATCCATCATATCCATCGTGCAATTCTTGTAACGTGTGCAGACGCGTGCGCATCGTATGTAATTTTTGTTCTTCTTTTGTGACCATTTGGCGATGCTGTGCATGAAGTGCGGTTTCGTGCTGGATCGTCTCTTGGAGCGCAGCGCGCTGTTGTTGGCATTGTTTTATTGCCTCTGTGCAAGCGAGATGTTGCGTTTTCTTGTGGGCAAGTACGGTGATGAGTTGGGCTTGCTCTTCTTGTTTTTGGGCAATTTGTTCGTCGATGCGTTGCATCGTCTTGGCATGCGTCTCTTCTTGGGATAACAGGTGTAGCCGTTCGTTGCGTACCGTCGCCAATGCGTGTAGCACATCAAACAACGTTGTTTTGGTCGACTGTTCGTCTAAAACAGGGGCAACGTGTACGTGTTGTGTGTGGTACTGTGCCATCGCTTGTTCGATGTGCTGCAAAGCTTCTGTTGTGCGCTGGATGTGTGCGATGACCTCTTGCCGTCTTATGTGTGCCGTCGCCTGTTTTTGAGCGATGTGTGTTTGTGCTTTGCGGGAAGCGTCACATTGTTCCGTCGCATGTGCCAAACGCACATCCAACACTTGGCGGTTTGCCTCAGCATGTTCCACATTGGTTGTCGCTTCGTGATATGCCTGTTGCAATCTGTCGACTTCCGCATCGCGTTGCTGCACGAGCAAATGGTGCGTTTCTAACGCCACATCGTGCGTGTGCACTACCAAAGCGAGGTCCGTCTCCACTTCTTGCCAATGCGTCCGTGTTGCACAAGCGTCTGTCCACGCCTGATGTGTCGTGTCGATCTCATACACAATCCGCGCCACATCGACGTTTTTGAGTGCATCATGCCATTGGGCGTATTGTTGGGCACGTTGTGCTTCACGCCCCAACGGTTCTCTTTGGGTGTCGAGTTCCGTCAAAATGTCCTCAATGCGACGCACGTTGTCATCGGTCTCACTGAGTTTGCGCAACGATTCTTTCTTTCGTAGTTTGTATTTGACGATGCCCGATGCTTCCTCAAAAATTGCACGACGCTCCTCGGGACGTGTGCTGAGCACTTCGTCAATTCGTCCTTGTCCAATGACAGAATACGACTCCCGACCGATGCCTGTATCCATAAACAGTTCGACGATGTCTTTGAGGCGACACGGCATTTGGTTGAGGGAAAATTCACTTTCTCCGCTCCGATACAGGCGACGCATCACCGTCACTTCGGCATATTCATAAGGCAACGTACGATCGACATTGTCCAACGTGAGTGTCACTTCACAATAGTCCGAAGGTGCGCGCCCCTCGCTCCCCGCAAAGATGAGTTCTTGCATCGTCGTGCCACGCAGAGATTTCGCACTTT
>JAULZZ010000099.1:0-3377 GCA_032117095.1 Paenibacillus sp. | reverse complement strand
ATCAAATGGCCCAACGACCTCTTGATCGACGGGCGGAAAGTATGCGGCATGTTGAGTGAAACGGTGGATAGAGGGGCGTATTGGATCGCCGGCATCGGGGTCAACGTACACCTCGATTACGCCACCGTTCCCGCTGCGCTCCATCCGACGATCGGGTGTTTGCATCATGCGACACGCATCCATACGGCAATGCAACGTTCGCCTACAATTGCCTCTGCATGGACAAGACAAGACGTGCTCGTGGCGATATTGCACGAAATCGATGTCGCTGTGCCCCAGTGGGAACGGGAAGGATTTGCGCCATTTCGCTCCCTGTGGCAACAACTGGCGTATACCGTAGGACGCACGGTCACGTTACAACACAACGGACGGACGATTCGCGGCGTCGCAACGGGGGTGAGTGCGACAGGGCATCTGTGTGTGTTCGAAGAACGAACTGGGGAGACGGTGCAGGTGAGCTCTGTGCGTCAGCTGTGCGACAAAACGGGGATGTACGCCGAATAATACGAAACACCGAACCGATTAAAAACATCTGTGCAAAGGGGTCCCTTTTAGGAGAAAGCACCGTGATTTTTAACCAACAGACTTCCTATATTCAAATCGTGTTTAGTATAAGCGGGAAAAATAATGCGTTTCTCCATGGGAATTGACTTGATCTTGATATCCCTGCAAATGGAAACTCCCAAAAGATGTTGAGGCATCGGGCGATATGGTATACTAATAAAAATCACGCTTTCAACACATCTCCCCCGCAAAAAGGCTACGAATCCGCTTTCCCATCCCGCCGATCTATTGGTTAAAACACCTTTTGCTTTCTCGCAAAAAGGCAACCCGCTGCATACAATACATGTTTTCAATATGATGTGATTCGCATAAACAAAGCAAATTTGCAGTATCGCCACACATACGAGGCAATGCAAACGGAATAAAGGAGAGGCGATTGCGCGATGCCCGTTGAACACACGGAACACGAAAAACCGATGACCGTCCAACGGTTACAACGTCGAAAGCAAGATGGCGTTCCGATCGTCATGTTGACGGCGTATGATTATCCGTCGGCACAGATTGCGGAGCGAGCAGGGGTAGACGTCTTGTTGGTCGGCGATTCACTCGGTCAAGTGGTTCAAGGGAAACGTACGACGCTGCCCGTGACGATGGACGAGATGGTGTACCATACGAGTATGGTCGCACGTGCGACACGCAAGGCGCTCGTTGTGGCAGATTTGCCATTTGGGACGTACCACGGGAGTGTCGATCGGGCGCTTGATCACATGGTTCGTCTCATCCAAGAGGGGGGCGCACATGCGGTCAAACTCGAAGGAGCGACGTCGATGGAGGCGGTGCGCACGGCGGGGCATGCGGGCATCCCTGTGATGGGGCATCTCGGCTTACAGCCCCAAGCGGTTCAACGCCTTGGGGGATATTACGTCCAAGGACGGACGTCTGAGGCCGCCCAGCGCCTGTACGATGACGCCCTGCGTTTAGAAGAAGCTGGGGCGTTTGCGCTTGTCCTAGAGTTGGTCACCGCCGAAGTGGCGCTTGAAGTGACACAACGACTCACGATTCCGACAATTGGGATCGGCTCGGGGGTATCCTGTGATGGACAAGTGCTCGTGTTTCACGACGTCGTGCAGTATGGGATGGACATCGCCCCCCGAAAATTTGTAAAAACGTATGCAGACGTGGGAAAACAGATGCATCACGCGATCGAGGCGTACGTGCGTGACGTGCACCAGCGGCACTATCCGACAACGGAGCATACGTTTTTTACCGAAAAGTAATATGATACTACAAGTACACACGATTTCAATACATATCCCCCGCAGAAAGGCTACGCCTTTCTGCCTCGGTTAAAACGCCTTTTGCTTTCTCACAAAAGGTAGCCCTCTGTGTATATGTTTTCAATCGGCGATTCGTCTAAAGGGGAGATTTTATGATCGTGTGTCGGACAATTGCACAGCTGCGTACAACCGTCGAAGCATATCGTGCACAAGGACGGACGATTGGCTGGATTCCAACGATGGGTGCATTGCATGCAGGACATGAAAGCCTCATCCACTGTGCCCGAGAAGCGGGTGATGTGGCGGTCGTCAGTGTGTTCGTCAATCCGTTGCAATTTGGCCCGTCGGAAGATTATGCACGGTATCCGCGACCAGAAGCGCAAGATCTCCAAACGTTGACACGGGCTCACGTCGAGGTGGCATTTATGCCAGATGTCGCCGAAGTGTTTCCCCGCCCGTTGGTCACCACGGTTCACGTGGAAGAATGCACAGCGATGATGTGTGGCGCAAGTCGTCCGGCGCATTTTGATGGAGTCGCGACGATCGTGACGAAGTTTTTGCATATCATTTGCCCGCAACGGGCGTATTTTGGGATGAAAGATGCCCAACAAGTGGCGGTCATCCAGCGGGTCATCGAAGACTTGTCGCTGTCGGTTACGGTAGTACGTTGTCCCACCTTACGAGAGGCAGATGGGTTGGCGTACAGCTCCCGCAATGCGTATTTGTCCCCAGAACAACGGAAACACGCCCCACAGCTGTATGCGAGTTTACAACGCATCGATGAATGGCTGTCCATGCATCCACAAGGGGAGGCGCCCGCCTTGTGTGAAGAGGTGGCACGATGGATTCAGGCCATTCCAGGGTGTATGCTACACTATGTAGAAGTGCATACATACCCTGACTTACGTCCCGTAGGGGGGGCGCTTGCACACGAACCGTGTTGGATCATCGCCATTGCGGCCACATTTGGCACGACACGACTCATTGACAATCGGTTGTTTCACCATACTGTTCCATCTTAGAGGAGGGGATCACAATGTATCGCATGATGATGAAATCTAAGATTCATTCCGCCATCGTCACAGAAGCCAACCTAAATTATGTCGGGAGCATCACGATCGACGAAGTACTCATGGAGGCGGCCAACATATATCCCCACGAGCAAGTGCACGTCGTCAACAAAACGAACGGCGCGCGCTTCGAAACATATGCCATTCCAGGACCCAGACACAGTGGCACGATATGCCTCAACGGTGCGGCGGCCCGACTCGTACAACCCCAAGACGTGGTCATCATCATCACCTACGGGATGATGCAGGAGTCCGAAGCATGCGCGTATGCCCCGACTGTCGTCTTTATGGATGAGAAAAACCGCATGACGCACAAGACAAAAGGGGAAAAAGCAGGACAAACTGCCCCCTTGGCCGCAGGAGAAGGGATCTAGTATCCGCAAGCAAACGCAAAACCCCCCCTTCATGTAAGCGTCAAATAATCCACACATATCACGGGTGTTAGCCCTATGAGATAATCATCCCGAGTCACACGAGAGGATGATGATGAACATGAGTCGAGCACACAAGCGACAAGCCTGGATGG
>JAULZZ010000098.1:0-28404 GCA_032117095.1 Paenibacillus sp. | reverse complement strand
AGGGCTGAAACCGATCGAACAGCACATGCAAAAACTGCTGGTCACTCGTATTCACCCAGTACGGTTGCAATGCCCTGCGTGGTTCTGCCAACGCATGAAAGATCGACCACGGATTGTATACCGTCTCGTCTCCAAACCGATATCCGTTGTACCACCGCCGAAATTCATCCATCTCATCTTGACGCCCAAAGTCCCGCAATGTTGCCGCTACTTCCGCATCCAACAGCCCAAACGACCGTTCAAACGCTGTCGACAAGATCGAGCACACACGCACGTTGTTGAGCCCTGAGAAGATGCTCTCTTTTGCTACCCGCAAAATGCCCGTCAACACGGCGCGTTCCAAGCTTTGGTTGTCTTTGAGTGCACTGCCTAGCAACGCACGCATGAAACCGATGCATTCCTTGTAATACCCATGGGCATACGCCTGATGAATCGGCGTGTCGTATTCGTCGATAAGCAACAGCACCCGTTGTGTGCCGTAGGCACGTTGTAGCCATTGAGTGAGGGATAACAAGCACCTTTTGTACGCAGGCACTGTGCCTTTTTTTGCATGTAGCGCATCGTATTGGACTTTCTCATCGTCGTCTAATAGGGGATATATCGCTTTTTTATGTCTTTTTATTTCCTGCGAGAGCACGTCTTGCATCAAACCATACACGTCTTCCCACGTCTCTCCCTTCGCATCCTTGAAGGAGACGAAGATGACGGGCATCGTGCCTTGCAACTGCGTATATTTCTCTCCTTGTTGCCAAATCGCCAGATCCGTGAACATTTCTTGACGCGATGACTCGTTGCGCTCAAAATAATACCGCAACATCGAGAGATTGAGCGTTTTGCCAAACCGTCTTGGTCGAGGAATGAGCACCACCTCACTACGTAAGTCGACCATTTCCCGAATAAATAAACTTTTGTCCACGTAGTAACTGTTGTTTTGTTGGAACTTCTGGAAATCACTGGTCCCGATAAAGAGCTCTTTCATCCGTGTTCCCCCCCTCTCCTACACGTACGCCATGCCGACACGCACTTGTTTCCCACCGTCCCCGTGCGTGTGCAGTCGAACACAAGTCTACTTCCAATACGAATCATGTATTGAAAACACATACATATAAGACCGCCTTTTGCGAGAACACAAAAGCGGTTTTAACCGAGGCGAAAAAGCGTAGCCTTTTCACAGCGTATATGATTTGAAATCGTGATTCGTATCAAATGTTTATTCATTGTTATTTTTAACGCATACTTCCCAACGCTTCTACTTGTCTTTCCTAGATGTCCTCGCTAACGTCTATTCTCCCTCACAGTTACACTGTGCACTACGAGGAGGCACTATACAACGCACGGAACACACGTCTCCAGATAAACGTTACCCAAAAAATCGACTTAATTGTGCGGCAACCGTATCGAGGTCACATTCCACGATGGTCATCTGCGTTTTTTTGTGTTCCAATGCAGCAATCTCGGAAGGAACGGGTTGGTTTGGGTGGATGTCGTGTATCGCCTCATCAAACTTCGCTGGATGCGCAGTCGATACAATCACGTATCGCTCCCGCGGATCTTGCGATGCGCACTGCATCACGGCTGTGGCCGCACATGCGGTATGGGGATCGAGCAATACGCCGTCTTGGTGGTCATGTCGTGCGATCGTCTGACGTGTTTGTTCGTTGGATACACTGTATGCTTCGAAATCTTGTTGGATCGTACGCAAAATTTCACCGGTGAATCGCAGTTCCCCTGTGTCGTGAAACGTTGCCATCTTCTGTGCCGTAGCATGACGGTCTTCTCCGAGAATATAATACAAATACCGTTCAAAATTACTCGCTACTTGGATGTCCATCGAGGGACTTAGCGTGCTACGAAACGTTGTCGGACGATATATTCCTTCTTGGACGAGCCGCGTTAAAATGTCATTGGCATTGGTTGCCAAAAGGAGCCGGTGAATCGGCAAGCCCATCTTGCGTGCCAAATACGCCGAGAGTACGTTCCCAAAGTTGCCCGTCGGCACACTAAAGCTAATCTGCGCATCGGGATGTTTCTCACACATCCGAAAATACGCATAAAAATAGTACACCATTTGGGAGATGATCCGTACGATGTTAATGGAATTAATCGCCCGCAGGTGATACGTCTCCTTAAAGGAAAGTTTCCCAAATAGTTGCTTGATCATTTTTTGGCAATCGTCGAACGTCCCACGCACCGCCAAATTTAAGACATTTGCATCGTTGGCGGTCGTCATCTGTAAACGCTGTACGCGACTCACTTTTTCATGGGGATGCAAAATGCAGATGCGGATGCCCTCTTTCCCCTGAACACTCGCGATCGCCGCAGCCCCCGTATCGCCCGATGTCGCACCTAAGATGTGGATTTTCTCCCCGTGCTGTTGTGCCATGTAGCCATACAGTTGCCCCATGAGTTGTAAGGCAACATCTTTGAACGCAAAAGTTGGCCCGTGAAACAACTCCAACACATCCGTCGTTTCGTTCAATCGGGTCAATGGCGTGATTTCGGGCGCACGAAACTGCGCATAACTGCGTTGCACGATCGCATGCCATGCGACTTCTGGGACGTCTTCGATGCCAAATAAACCAAATAGCTCTATTGTAAGTTGCGCAAACGTGTGTGTCTTCCATGAGGCAAGCTGTTGTGCGGACAATACAGGCAACGTCTGAGGCACGAGCAATCCGCCATCATTCGCCAGCCCTAACAAAAAACCTTCCAGCAAACGATATGTACGTTGTTCTCCCCGCGTACTCCAAAACTTCACTGCTGCCCGCTCCCTTCGCGTCCACCGATCTCGCGTGTATGAAATGAAGCGCACGGCACATCCATGCACACAAAAGTATTGCCGATCCAGTGCATAAAAATCTGATGCTGATGAAGGGATTCGAACCCCCGACCTACGCATTACGAATGCGTTGCTCTACCAGCTGAGCTACATCAGCGTACACCAACACAGTATAGGCGAATTTCAATGGCATTGCAAGCGTCCACCTCAAAAAATGTTTTGCGCTTTCCATTGTGGTTGCAGCAACGCCCCAAGGTGTTTTTTGGCGTACAGAAAGGCTTGATCCTGTTGCTGTTCAATGTGCCGCGGGAAGGGCAACGGATTTCGTACCTCTGCGACCTTCGTCGCCGGTATCCCCCCGAGTACAACGATGCGATCTGCCAACAACAACGCTTCTTCAATGCTATGTGTGATCATCAAAATGGTACGTTGTTCCTCCCTTTGCAACTCGAGTACCCACTGTTGCATGTGTACACGCGTCAACGCATCGAGTGCGCCAAACGGCTCGTCGAGTCCCATCAACGGCGCATCCCCTTGCAACGCCCGCAAAAAAGCGATCCGTTGTCGCATCCCCCCAGAAAGTTGCTCTGGCAATACGTGGGCATATTCCGTCAATCCTACCCGATCCAACCACGCCAACGCCCGCAAGCGCACCGTGTCCTCTTGCTTCTTTGGAAAGATACGCGAGAGAAACGACGTTGCCTTCGTGTGCATGGACGTCGAGGAGGGGGCGCCCCATTGGGCCGGAAGCAAGATGTTTTCAAGCACCGTTCGCCATGGCAATAGGCAGTCTTGCTGAGGCATGTAGCTCATTTTCCCACGTTGCCCCTCGATCACTTCTCCTTGCATTTTGACGGTGCCCTGTTGCGGGGAAAGTACGCCCCCGACCATATGCAACAACGTGCTTTTCCCACAGCCGGACGGCCCGATGACGGCAACGACTTCTTGCGCTTTGACATCGAATGAGACATCGATGAAAATGGGTCTCATCTTCCCTTGCACGCGCCGATCGCACCGTACAGCGTGTAATTCCAATACGACTTCTTGTTGGGGCACCTGCGTGTGCGTATGTGCCGAAGACGTGACATGGGGCAGTTGGGCTTGAACACACATCCGCGCCCGCTCCTTTCAAAATGAAAATTGCTGTGGGTGCATACTTCTTATCCGAACGCCGGATTCCCCGCAGGGGAAAATGCCTTCTCCTTCACGCGTCCTTTAAGAAGAAAAAACCCTCTTCTTGTGTGCTAATACTAAACACTGATTGAATACAGGAATCCTATTGGTTAAAAAGCGCAGTGATTTATTGTGAAATGGGGCCTTTGGTATGGACGTTTTTAATCAGTGTTTAGTGTAATCGGAATTCAGATTGTTCCAGCGAACCGTCCGCCGTTGGAGCCATCCAATCCCTTGTACGAGCCATTGACTCAGCAGTGCAATGACAATCACAGCGACGAACATATCAGCCACTTCGAAAGAAGATTTCTTGATCATCAAATACACCCCAAGTCCATGCGCAGCGCCCACCCATTCAGAAATCACCGCTCCGAGTACGCTGTACGTGGCTGCGAGTTTGCATCCCGAAAACAACTGCGGCAGTGCCCAAGGCAATTCCAATCGAAATAGCAGCTGCGTCCGCGTCGCTCCACTCATTTGAGCATACCGCCATAATGCAGCGTCGACACGCCCGAGCCCGTCTAACGTGCTCATTGCCACAGGGAAAAAGCACACGCCCACGATCAGCAGTACCTTAGGCAACAGACCAAACCCAAACCACAGGACAAATAACGGAGCAATGACAATGAACGGCACGTTTTGCATCCAAACGAGCACGGGCAAGAGGAGCATCCTAATGGGGGCGTACACATGCAACACGACCGCCACCACCACCCCCGTCGCACATCCCCCAAGGAGTCCGCTGAGGATAAGCTGACTCGTATACGCACTATGGAGAAGCAATGTCGGCGCTTCCTCGAATCCTGCATGGAGAACCGCCTGGGGCGTGGGCAATACGTACGCTGGCACGTTCGCCCCCATCACGACGACTTGCCAAATGGCGCATATCCCACCGATGCGCACGATAGACCAAAACAGCTGTTTTCGCCCCCGTGTCATTTTCATGAATCGTATTTTTGCGTAAACCGCTGCATAGACGCTCCGTCCGTTGGATTGTAGTACACTTTTACTTGTCCCAATGCATACGGGGCACCTGCTTCGACCATCGTTTCGTGTATGCGTTGAATGAGTTGCAACAGTGCACCGAGTTCCCCTTCTATCGTAGTTTCTAGCGCACCCACTTTATACAAAAATCCCGATTGCTGGATGCATGCAATCGCTTTGTCCACGCGGGCGTGGGCGATCGCTTGTGTAGGGGCAGAAGGCAAAATTTGGATACTCACTATGGCGTTATTCATCGACTTACTCCTCTCTGTTCCCGCATGAATGCATGCTATATTTTATGGGAGAAATTCATTCGTAAACGCAGTATTCGCATCAAATTCCCCTTTTAATACATTGGCTTGTTTCATCCATTGGGCATAGTTTTCCCAAATTTCGCGTCGTTGTTCGCCCCACCGTGGCGCATCGTCAATATATTTGCTACTGAGCCATTGTGCACTTTCATACACGAGCTCCTTGTTTAATTCGGGAACGGCATCGAGCAACGCTTGTGCTGCCCCTTTGGGGTTTGTTGCTGCTTCATTGTACCCTTTAGAGAGGGCTGCCATCATGCGCCGTACGGTATCTGGTTCTTTGCTGCGATACGCTTCACTCGTCACAATGACTGGCGTATAGTAATCCAACGATTTTGCATAGTCGGTGAGCCATACGATGTTGAGCGGTTTTTTACGAATTTTGGCTTCTATGCCCGTCCATCCATAATAAATCCATTGAAAATCTATGCCCTGTTGGGAGGCAGTGAAAAAATCGAGGTTTCCCAGTTGAATCGTTTTTACTTTTTTGGCATCCGCACCGTCGGCTTTCATTAACGCTTCGATCATCGCTTGTTCGATGGGCGATCCCCACCCACCATACGTTTTTCCTGCAAATTTTTTCGGTGAATCAATTCCCAAAGACGCATCTGATGCGAACCCTGAGGTGTTGTGTTGGATGACTGCCGCGATGGATACGAGCGGCACCCCTTGTGTTCGCGCAAAAGTAACTGCTTCTTGGTAACTGACGCCGAAGGCCGCTTTTTCTGTCGCTACGATCGTTTCTGCCGACCCCATGGAAGGCTGCAAAATTTCCACTTCAAGCCCTTGTTCTGTAAAATATCCTTTTTGCTGTGCGACATAAATCCCCGTGTGGTTCGTATTCGGTGTCCAATCGAGCAACAACTGTACTTTTTTGGGGGGCGTGTCTTTCTTTTCTTGCACGGGTTGCGCTGTTTGTGCTGGTGACGACGTAGCGGGATTGGGGCTTGTGGCACACCCTGTCAGCAACAAAAACACCATTCCCAACGAAACAAACACCGGGGGATTCCACCATTTTTTTGAAAACCTCTTTTTTCGTATTGTCGTATTCATGATGCTGGACTCCTCTGCACTTGCATATTTTCCGCTCCATCTGTGCGGAATTTACTCTTTTGGTGAAAAAAACAAAAACGCCCACAGCAATGCCACGGACGTTCGCGTGATGCGATACATTGTCTACGCTGGCATTACCCAGATCAGATCGCGGTCAGGAACGTGTACGGTTCCACTCTCAGCCAAACTTCATTAGCTCCCGTATGAAAACTTTGTAGTTTTTACACCCAATCCACCTTTGGCGTGGGGATTACGCATTGCCCCATTCCAAATCGAGATCGGTCCACGATTGTCTTGAGGTAATGGCCCAGTACCGCATTTCCCGAATAACGGTTTTTCCACCGGAACTCGTCCATTTGCACAACTGCGAAGAGGGATGTGGAAAAATGAGACCGCTCATCACGGCTTCCCCGTCTTGGATGAACAATTCTAATGCGCAATGGTCAAAAAACAAATGCCACTTCATCATCCCCGTAGCCGTGCCTCGTAGTTTATACGTGCGAATACGCTCCCAATGTGGCACATCAAACTCTACCCGTTGTGTCTGTGGTTCGGTACTTTCCCCCGTGTACACGAGTGCTTCGACATGCAGTGTCGTGTCATGCTCGTCGAATTGTTCGCCATCGGCAAACATGCTCAATCCTGAGTGGGTGCGGTCTAACGACAATTCGTGCTTTATACGATCATAGCGAATCGTCGTTTTTTGGCTCCCCGATTCATTCGCGCACAACAAAAACTCTACGACATCCGCTTGCGTTTGATCGAGGTCGATCTCCATATGCATTTCGAAGCAACAGCCACTTTGTGCCGTCAACAGCATCGCGGAGTCCGCATCGATGACGTAATCTCTGACGATAAACTCACGCTGGCGCAACCTTTTCAGCTCTTCTACCGGATATTGGCGGAGCACGCCATCCCCATCAGATCGCAATTCACGTGGCACGGTCATGCACCCTGCCCACGTTTTCCCGAGTGCTTTGCCGTTCATCGGCATCCACCCAATCAAGATCCGCCTGCCCTGCTCGTCTTGGAGTGTTTGGGGGGCATAAAAGTCAAACCCATGGTCAAGCTTTAAGAATGGACCGTGGACGTATTCCCCTGTTTTTTCATGAAATTGACCAATTACATACCCTGCGGTACGTGGCGACTGTTCGAACACCGCCCCTTCCACACAGTATAGGAGCACATCTTCCCCTTGAAGCGAAAATAAATCTGGACATTCACACATGTACCCCATCGTGCCATCACTTTGCGTCAACGTGCTCACATATTCCCAATGTTCCCAATCCACAGTCGTATACAACAACACTTTGCCATGTGTGTCCTTTTTTGCCCCCAATACCATGTACCCTTTCCCATCACGCATCCACACTTTTGGATCACGAAAATGGTTGGACTGTGCGACATGCGACGGTGGGCTTTGTATAATGGGGTTGTGCAATGACTTATAAAATACGATGCCATCGTCAGAAATCGCCTTGCATTGTTGTTGCAACATCCCCTCTGATGCGTGTTGAGGGTTCACGATGACGTTGGCGGTGTAGTATAGCTCGATGTGCCCTGCACGCTCAATCGCACTGCCTGACAAACAGCCATCTTGATCATACGGTTCACTCGGGGCTAAAGCGATCGGGAGTTTTTCCCAATGCAGTAAATTTTCACTGCGCATATGCCCCCAATGAATCGTCCCCCACTCGGCGTGATACGGATTGTACTGATAAAACAGATGATACGCACCATTGCAATAAATGAGCCCATTGGGGTCGTTCATCCAATGTACGCCAGCACAAGCGTGAAAACTCGGAATGTGTTCGTCATACGCACTTTCTTTGGACGCTTCGGCAACCGCGCGTGTTGCACGAGCAATGGCATCTTGATGGCGTGCGTGTTCATCCTCCAAACGTGAGTTTGGCATCGCCTACCCCCTTCATTCGCCCTGCGCCCTACTTAATCGCCCCTTGCATCACACCGCGGATAATGTACTTTTGACCGATTAAATAGGCGACAATAATCGGCAAAATGGTCAGCAACATCGCTGGAATGAGCAGTCCCCAGTCATTCATGTATTGCCCTTTGAACAACGTCATCTTAATCGGCATCGTGGCAAGGTCAGGTTTTGTCAAGATGAGTGACGGCAACAAATAGTCGTTCCATATCCATAGCACCGTCAAAATGGCAATTGTCACGGACGTCGGCACGAGGATCGGAAAGACGATCCGAAAAAACACTTGAATGCGGTTGCACCCGTCGATTTGGGCCGCCTCTTCTAATTCTAACGGAATGCTCTTAATGAATCCATGATAGATAACAACCGCCAACGCACTCCCGAACCCCACATACAAGGCAATGAGCGTCGTAAAAGGCATCGTATCAAAAAAATTAAGCCATTTCCCATAAATGACAACGAGCGGGATCATCACCACTTGGAACGGAATAATCATCGAAAATACGAGAAGTAAGAAAAAATTGCGGTTGAATTTCGTATTGTTGCGCACCATAAAATGCGCCGTCATTGCCGAAAAAATGAGAATGAGCAACAAACTCACCGTAGTAATAAACAATGAATTGGTAAATGTCGTCGCAAAGTCCATTGCTTTGAATGCCTCGATAATTTGGTCGAATGTGTACGACGTAGGCAACGAAGTTGGATTCGTTAAAATTTCGCCATCCGTTTTGAAGGAGTTGATGATCAGCATGAAAAACGGATACGCAAAAACGAAAAAAAGCACGACTTGCGTCACGTAAAGTAAAAAGTTCTGCCACGGTTTTCGTAGTGCCATTACGCCTCGACCTCCCGACGCTTACCAAAGTGAAATTGAATCCACGCGATCGCAGCCACGACGACAAACAAAATAATCGCTTCGGATTGAGCCACCCCATAATTGCTGCTTTCTCCGAAAGCTTTGTTCACAAGCAACATCGAGATGAGTTCCGTAGAATTGAAAGGATCTCCACCCGTTAAAGAATAGTTCAGATCAAAGACGAGAAATGAGTTACGCAACGTCAAAAATATCGTCACCAAAAACGCAGGTACCATCAAGGGAAGAATGATTGCTTTGAGTCGATGCCACGCATTGGCCCCGTCGATCATGGACGCCTCGATCAAATCCCGTGGCACCGCTAGCAATCCTGCGATGAAGATGATCATCATATATCCCGATGATTGCCATACCGTTACGATGACCATTGTGAAAAATGACTCCACTGGATCATACAAAAATGCATATTCCTCAAGAAAAGTGTTCCCTATTAATTCTCCAAAAGCAGGGAGGGTATTTTTGAATACAAACGCCCAAATGTACCCGAGCACAATGCCTCCGATCATATTCGGCATGAACAAGGCTGCGCGAAAAAAGTTTTGTCCTCGTGTCCCTGCGGTGACCAAAAATGCCATCCCAAACCCGAGCAGATTGACGAAAATGACCGTGTAAATGACATACTGGATCGTGAGCCAAAGCGATGTCCAAAACTTATCATCTTGAAAAGCCAAAATGTAGTTATTAAACCACGCAAATTCACCCACACTCGTGACGTTTTCCATTTTTAAGAACGTCAGATACAACCCGTACAAAAAAGGCAATAAAATCGCCACCCCAAAGGCAATGAGGGTGGGCCCCGTAAAAAACAATTGTAACCCTAATTTCTTTGCCAACGACTCCGTCTTCATCGCACACCTCTGCATCAAACAAGGGCAACGGATGACGTTGCATCACCCATTTACCCTTGTACGAATTTATGAGTCTTTCACATTCAACCAAATATTATTTCTTCAATGTTGCATGATAATCTTCGTACGTTTTTGCAAGCTGATCACGCGTGACTTTTTTGTCGATGTATTTTTGAACTTCTGGTCCGATTTTCTCCCTATAATCGCCCGCATTGATGTAGTTTGTGGAGAACGGCATTGTTTTGCCTTCTTTTACGGCAGCACCGACTGCTTTACCCAATGGGTTGGTTACAGAAAGAGAGATGTTTTTGAATGCAGGGATGACTTGGGATTTTGTGACTAGGAAATCTTGACCTGCTGCCTCGTATACGATCCAGTTCAAGAAACGTTTTGCAGCGTCTTGTTGTGCGGGCGTCGCAGCTTTGTTGATGACGAGCACTTGCGTAGGACCTGCTGAAAGTTTCGTATTCATCACATTGCTCGCATCGTTGTCGACAGGCACAGGGATAAATCCAAAGTCACTTTCAGGCAATGCTTTCAAAGAATCGTACGCCCAGTTCCCGTTGAACAAGAAGGCAGATTCCCCAGATCCGACAAGCACGTGTGCGTCATCGTACAATTTACCCAATGGACGTTTGCCAAATTTGTTGTATTTCTCGGATGCCAATACATCCATCGTATCGAGCAATCCATTCCACGTCGCATTGTCTTTCAATTTTAGCTCGCCATTGTTCAGACTCGCCAACGTTGCCGCAGGGTCGCCACCTTGGTTTAGGAACAGCGAGCCATAGTGATTCCCTACAGACCACGGCTCTGTTTGGTACGCTACAGGGAACTCGACGCCAGACGCTTTTACTTTGTCGAACAATTCGATGAGTTTGTCACGCGTATTGATCGAATACGGATCAAATGCGCCACCAACCGCTTTTTCTACGACGGATTTGTTGTATACGATGCCGTATCCTTCAATCGCAAATGGGAATCCTACCGCGGTGCCCGTTGCGTCTTTGACGATGTCTGTCGTCTCACTCGCCCACTTTTCACCACTCAAGTCGATCCCAACGCCATTGTTCTTGGAAAGCAACGAACCTGGCTCGAACATCGCCAACGTCACGACTTTCCCTGAGGTTGAGAGTTTCTCATATGCAGACAAACTGTCGCCAACTACATTGGAATACGCTTCGATCGTCACTTCTGGGTTTGCTGCGGAGAAGTCTTTTGCGGCTTGCTCCCATTGTTTGGAGATTTCGCCTTTGCCATTGGTGATGATGATAGTGACGGGTTCTTTCTTTGCTTCTTCTTTCGTAGTGTCTGTAGCGGTGTTATCTGCTGGCTTCGTCGTAGACGTATCTGTCGTCTGACTGCACCCTGTAACGACCATTGCCAACATCAACAAAAAAACAAAACTAGCATACAAAGTACTTTTCTTCAACTTTACTCGCCCCTTTAATAAATGTGATGATACCTTTGACATGACGAATGATAAATGAATATGAACCCCCTGTCAAGCGCACATGTGAATTTTTTTTGTTTTTTTTCTCATTTCTGAAATTTTGGCCCTGAATCCCGCCGGAACGCTAGGGATGCCCTTTTGGTCTTTTTTCTTTTTTTATTGATTTTTCTCACATTTTTGCGTTCTCTTGTATCTGAGGCGCCCTGCTTAGGGCGAGACAGGTTCAGCGCAGTAATCTGCGGGCTTCGCGCAGTCTTTGTGCACAGGTGAATAGTTCAAGAAACAAAAACAACCCAATCGTCCACGACAAGTATGCTGGAAGAACGATCAAAATCGTCAACAAAATAAACCCTTCGGTTCGTTCCGCCACGCCTGCTTGGTAGTAAAAAGATTTTTCTCCCTGCCTTTCACTGAGTGCGCCAACCGTAAGAAACACGGTCATGGCCACAACGATCGATGCGGTAAGGAGCAAAAGCCCCAAAAGATGCTGTGGATATTTTAGTCCAATGGCGATCAAGATGCCCAATTCGACGACGCGATCAAAGGTGACATCGAGCAACGTTCCCCAAGGGCTCGTTTGTTTCGTCAACCGTGCGAGGGTGCCGTCGAGGGCATCGAGTGCCCCAGAAATCCACAAAAGACACACTGCAAGCCACGGCAACTCGACGTACACCGCCCCCGCAGCCAACACCCCTACGCCAAATGCGCCTGTCGTCACGCCGTTGGGTGTCCAGCCACGCCGTTGCATCCATTGTGCACACGCCGTGAGCAACGGCTGTACAAATCGGCGGGCATGCGTATCTAACAAGGCGGTTCACTCCCATTCGTTTTGTGTGGTGCGGACGGTTGAGTACTTGTCGGCATGCAGTGCCAGTGATGGCGCTCCGCACGCATTTCGACCGTTTGCGCACGTTGGATCGTTTCCCCTTGTATTCCTGCGCCTTCGACGCGTACGTGGCCACACTGCACGACATAGCGTACATGTCCTTCACGCCGACGCACGTCGATCACCGTGCCATATTGTACAGAAAATGGTGGCTGCTTCGTCTGCGGGGGGGCGATGCCCCTGTGCGGGGGAGGCTCCTCGGTGCATGGACGCACCGTGACGTGTTCTGGACGGATCACCCAATGGTGTTGCCCGATTCCTTGTTCCTCCGCACAAGAAAACACATTGACAGCGCCAAGGAGTTGTGCCGTACGCAACGCCGTCGGGTGTTCATACAACTCGTCCGGTGTGCCGATTTGTTCAATGCCACCGTATGCCATCGTGACCATCCGATCCGCCAGAGAAAACGCCTCATCGCGATCGTGCGTGACAAACAACGTCGTCGTCCGATGTTCTCGCTGTAATGTTTTGAACAACTCACGCATACGCTCTCGTAAGACGGGGTCGAGCGCACTAAACGGTTCATCCATGAGCAAGACGGCAGGTTGCGCGATAAACGCCCGCGCCAATGCGACCCGCTGCTGCTGCCCGCCACTGAGACGATGGGGCATTTGTGTGGCGTACGGTTGAAGATCCACCGCATGCAACCACTGTGACGCTTGTGCCCATCGTTCCCGTTTTCCAATGCCACGCATGCGCAAAGGAAAAGCGACATTGTCGATGACAGACATATGCGGAAACAACAACGGTTGCTGAAACACCATGCCCATTCCCCGTGCATGCGCAGGCATCTGGGTGATGTTTTTTCCTGCTACGAAAATGCTCCCTTGTTGGGGTCGTAGCAACCCTGCGATCAATTTGAGCAACGTTGTTTTCCCGCACCCTGAGGTACCAAACAACACAACGCATTCTCCCTGCTCCACACAAAGGTGTACGTCTTTGATCCCAAAGGACGTGTTTTTCTGGATCACACTTTGTAGCGCATGTTCTTTGTCTGTTTTTATGCTTTTTTGGAACCGGGCTGTGACGCGGCGCATCCAGCGATTGACCGGATTTATGTCCTCCTGCGTGGGATACACCCACCCGAGGTGTTCAATTCGTAACATCGTTATTTCCACCCCTTACGCACCCATGCGCCCGACACCCAAAACAACACACACGCCCCTGCGGTGTATAACACGGCGTAAGACGCCCCTATACCCCATTCGCCCCCCACCAAAAAAGGCATCATCACCATGGATACCGTACGCACTTGCCCCCCACCGAGGAGAAATGGGATGATGTGCTGACTCCATGCAACGACCATGCTGAGGCCACACCCCATCGCAATACTCGGAGCCAGCTGGGGCAACACGATATACGACGCGCTTTGCCATGATTTTGCCCCCAGCATCCGCCCTTGTTCTTCCCACGCCACACCAAACGTCGCAAATCCCGCCATCAATGGACGTAGCATATAGGGCAAGGCGACCGGCCACGTGACCAATACGACGGCGATGTACGAATCCGCCAAGTCAAAGCGAATAAACAAACGATGCAACCCCATAAGGGGCAAAAATCCCGTGACCACGATGGGGACATACAACAACGCTTCCATCCACGGATAATCCCGCCCTACTTTCCCGCGGGTGAGTGCATCGGCAGCCGGCCAACATACAAGCAAATTCAGCACGGTGACGACCAAGGCGATGCTCCCCCCCGTCCATACCGCCTGCCACGTATCGGGCGAAAACAAGACGTATGTCCACGCGTCCCACGACCATTGTGGCGCAAGCAGTTGTGGCCATCGCCAAATGCCCGCTCCACTGACCGCCACGAGCAATCCCAACGGCACGAGCACACCACACAAGAGCACGATGCGCACGAGTACGCTCACCATCCGATTCCCTGTTGGCGACTACGCCGAAACAGCCGAATCAACAACAATCCGACGAGTAGGGGCACCGTTGCTTGTATGCACGCCACGACCATCGCCTGTGGACGAAGCGACCAGTCTCCCGTATACAAATCGTACGCCACGACCGCCAAAGAAGCCGGATACGTCACCCCGAGGACGTACGGAACCTCAAACGCCCCAAATGTATATGCGAATACGATAAACGACCCCACCGCCAATGAAGGCATCATCAACGGCAAAACGACGGTCCTCCCATACGTCCATTTTGTCGCAGCACACAGCTGGGCGACATCATACCATTCTGCGCGAATGCGTTGAAGCACCGGCAATAGGAATAAATAAAGAAATGGCACTTCTTTCCACACGTACGCCAAAATAATCCCCCACCCGAACGACTCGTTCGTCACGATCGGAAATGCCTGCCACGCATCGATCCACCCAAGCGCATAGGCGAGACGTGCCAACCCCCCACTTTGTTGCCACAACAACACGATCAAAACCGCGGCGACGAGATGGGGTACCCCCAGAGGGATCGCCATCATCCCCCGCCAAAATCTCCCTGCACGCACGGTCATCAACGCCAGTCCCGCCGCAATAAAGGCAGAAAAAAGCGTGGCAAGGACGCTCGTCCGTAAGGATACGGCCAAACTCGGTAAAAACCACGCCGTTTCCCACACCGCTTCATACGCTTCCCAAGTCCATCTCGACGGGCCTTCTACCGCAAATCCTCCAAAACTCTGGACCACTGCAAATACGATGCCTCCACCGAAAAATAAGACAATGACGGCGAGCGCAGGAACGACTTTGAGGATGCGCACCGTCTCGTTATTTGCGTGCAACTTCATCTTGCCAACGTTGCTCCAATACGGTCACGCGGGCGGCAGGCATTTCAGGCAATCTGTGCGTCGCGAGTACGTCGGCGGGTAACGTGGCGGCTCCACGATCGATTTTTTGTAATTGTTTGCGTTGCTCCTCAGATAATTTGAGCGGATCGAGCGCCATGTCTTCTCCCCAATGCTGCGGATCGAATTTGGCAATTTGTGCTTCAGGGGACAACAAGAAATTGATCGTCGCCATGGCGGCTGCGGGTTGGGGGGAATTAAAGGGAATCGCCAAATAATGCGTATTGGCAAGCGTCCCGTTATCCAATACAAAAGTGCGTGTTGTCGCAGGAAACGTGTTGCTTTTGACGAGGTTGGCGGCGCGGGCAGGGTCGTATCCCATCGACATCCACACTTCTCCACTGGCAAACAATTGGTCGAGCTTGGCGATATTCTCTGGATACGTTTTCCCTTCTCGCCACAAATACGGTTCAAATGCATTGAGCCATTGCCATACAGGGGCCGCTTTTTCCAGCCATTGCGCCTCAGTCAACGTTTCATCCAAAAACGGCGCATGCCCTCCGGCAACTTCATACAATACATGGCGTACAAATGCACTGCCGTTAAAGTCCGGGGGCGCGGGATAGGCGAATTTCCCTGGATTTTGTTGTGCCCACGCACGCAGTTCGGCGATCGATTTTGGAGGAACCGCAATTTTGCTGCTATCGTATATAAAGACAAATTGTGCTTTCCCCCAGGGGGCTTCGTATCCGTCCGTCGCCAGTCCAAAATCATACGCCACGTCTGGCGCAGTCGTATCGACGTATTGTTGCACATGAGGCAGTTGATCTGCAAAACGGCCTAACAGCAGTTCTTTTGTTTTGGCGGTACGAAAGTTTGCGCCGTTGATCCACATGATATCGACGGTCCCCGTCGTCCGATTTTCCGCTTTTTCCGCCAACAATTTGTTCATAATCTCGACCGTATCGGTCACGGGGACGCGTCGCAACGTGATGTTTTCTTGCGCTTTAAGCCGTGGAGCCACCCACTGGTCGATGTATGTATTGATCGACTCACTGCCTCCCCACATGTACAAGTTCACCGTTTTCCCTGACGATGCTTGCTGTATCGCTGTCCATGGGGCACGGAGTGGATCAAATTTTTCCTGTGGTGTCGGTGCCGTTGCGCACGCAGTGGTTAAGGTGGCCAATACCAAAATGGCGATGCCCGTGCGCCAACTGCTCTTTTTTGTGTACATTTTCATATACGTTTCCCCCTCTTAAGATGAAACTTTCATCCTACGGTATCACATCCACGACATCCACACAAATGGGGGCGTGTAGCAATGTCCGTTAAGAAAACCATGCGCCTCGCCAACGAATCCATCGCTTTGTCCACGTCGTCAACGTGCCCGCAAAGAGCTTTTGTCGCCAATACGCATCGGTCGCCCGTTGCACGGCGGCGGCACGCGTCGGATACGGATAGATTGGGAGGGACAATGTTCCGATGCGCTTGCCCATTTTTTGGGCATAGACGACTTGCTGCATCCAGTCTCCTGCCCCTTGCCCTGTGGCGTGTGCGCCGATCAATTCCCCTGATTTTGTCGTAATCAGCTTCACCATGCCGTGTGTGGCATGTTCGGCGACGAACCGATCTACATCGTCCAGCTGTGCCGTGTACACGCCGATTGTATCTCCGTGGTGCTGTCGTGCCTGCGCTTCCGTCATGCCAAAATGGAACAGCTCTGGGTCGGTGAAGGTGACCCACGGCATGGACGTCGCCTCGACTTTCCGTTTGAGCCCAAAAAGAGCATTCGCAACAACAATTTTCCCCTCGGCCCCTGCGGCATGCGTAAAGGCAAACCTTGGAATGCAATCGCCCACCGCAAATACCGTGGGGATGTTCGTCCGTAAGGTGGCATCGACGACGATGTGCGTGCCTTGTTGTTGAATCCCCACGTGATCCAGCTGTAACTGTTCGGTGTTCGGCTTGCGCCCCGTTGCCACTAAAATTTCTGTCGCACTCCACTGGCGTTGTTCGCCTTGGACGACGGCATGAACCGTCTTTGTCCCCGTCGCCTCGTCGTATGTGATGCGTTGAATGTGCACGTGGGTTTCAATCTGTAATTCTTGACGCAGGGCGGTGACGACGAAAGTGGCGACATCGGCATCTTCACGGGCGAGCAATGTCGTCCCCGCTTCGAGTACCGTGACCGCCGTACCCAACCGCGCAAACGATTGTGCCAACTCTAACCCGATCGCCCCTGCACCGATGACGATCAACGAATGCGGTTTTTGTGTGAGCGAAAACACCGTTTCATTGGTCAAATACCCCACTTCTTGCAGTCCCTCCCAAACGGGGATGTTCGGACGCGAACCCGTGGCGATGACAATCCGCCTGCCTGCAAGCCGTTGCACGGACGACGCACGGACGACTTCAACCGCATCCCGTGCGATAAACCGCCCCATGCCTTCGTACACCGTGACCCCAAGTTTGCGGAACCTTTCGACGTCGTCGTGGCGTTGGATATGGGCGATCGCTTGCCGTACTTGCGCCATGACGGCCCCAAAATCACAGGTACCCGCCACGGTGACTCCGTATGTATGCGCACTGTGGTGCATCGTATGCATGCGTTTGGCGGCTGCAATCAACGCTTTGGAGGGTACACAGCCATAATGCAGACAATCTCCCCCCAGCGCTGGGGAACGCTCTACGAGGGCTACCTTCGCCCCCAAACTCGCAGCCCCTGCGGCGACGGTCAACCCTCCAGCGCCCCCGCCGATGACAATGATATCGTATTGATCCACCGTGTATCCCTTCCCTCCTGCTTTGGTCTACTGCGAATCTCCGATCCAAAAATACATAAAATAAAGTTTTAAATGCTCGTTCGTATTTTCACGGACTGTCTTTGTTCTCCTGCGCCACCATGGCGATGACCGCCCCGATTTCCGCCTCAAAACACGCATCCGTCCAGATGCGCTGTCGCATCGCTTCCGTCGGCATGGCACAAGCACTGCCCCTAAGCCAACGTTTGCGTCGCCGTGCGATAAACCGATACACCGGATCCCGAAGTACACGTGGCACCACACGTAGCCCATATGCCCAGCGCACCACACCGTCCAACGATTTGGCGATGCGCAGTACCGCATCCGAGTGCGTATACGTCGTGCCCGCTTGCCACAGGACCAGCGAATCCAACGCAATGTATGCGTCCACTGGTGTTAAAAAATGAGACGCCCAACGGGACTGCAACGGCGCAAACCGAAAAACGCCATGGGAATCCCGTGCAATAATCCACCGCACACTTGCGTGGCAAAAGGCACAATCTCCGTCAAAAAATACGATGGCTACCATGTTGCCTCCGCCCTCTGCTGTGTATTATGATTTTTCTCGAAAGAAAAAACGTTTTGCGAGCAACGGGATTGCAATGGCAATGACGAACACGCCTACGGCGATCGCAATTTTATCGCCTTGTTGCGTCCCCAAACTCGACCCTAAAAAGATGTATGCAAACGTCCCCGGAATGATCCCAAATACGGTGCCGATGGCAAACGACGGTATCGACACGCGCGATACGCCAGCGCCATAGCTGACGACATCAAACGGGAACAGGGGAATGAGACGCATCGCCAAAACATACCACAGTCCGTGTCGGCTAAATCCTTGTTGCAGTGCCTCCCATTTCGGCGTACGTGCAACATGCGCCTCCCCGTTGCGGTTGGCCGTGTCCGCACGCAATGTGCGGTGAAACCACCGTGCCGCCCCAAACGAAATCATCGCACCTGCGCTAGCACCCAGCACCGTCCACACCGTCCCCCAAAAAGGGCCAAACACGTAGCCCCCCGCCAGTGACAAAATCGATGCAGGAAATAAGACGAGTGGTCGAACCGTGTAAGCGACCATGTACAGTACAGGCCCCCACACCCCCAATCCGTCGAGCCATTGTTGAATGCCCTTTGCATCGAGTTTCCAATAAAAATAGTTTAGCCCCAACACCGTTGCCCCGCAAATGAGCCAGCACAGCAACAACACAATGGCTTTTCGACGTTGCACAGGACCCCTCCTTTGACTGGCGTGCGCTACGGTCGTTGTACCAACACGCCGTATCCCTTTCCCTGTACACATGCGGTTGCCACATCATACGTACAACAAAACACCCTTTTATTATAATAATAAGTGGTTTTTATGTAAATAGTTGGGTAAAAGTGCATTCTCTTTGCTGTCCAATCGCACAAAGATGCATCGTGATGAAACGAGGACATCCCCGATCAAACAAAGAAAACCCGACACCGCCATCGATGTCGGAAAGGGAGGGGGATTTCCCGTGTATCCTTTTTTAGCCATTTACATTGCCACGCCTACTGTCATTATTTCACGAAAACGTGCTATCCGTTTACCCGATCAACACTTTCTCCTCTGGATACCCTATTTTCACTTCGCGCTTGCGACTCGAAAGCGCATATGCAAACGTCAGTGGTCCCAACCGCCCGACGAACATTGTCACGACTAAAATAAGTTTCCCGATATCTGTCAAATGCGGCGTAACCCCCAATGACAGTCCCGTCGTTGTAAACGCCGATGTCGTTTCGAATAATAATTCAATAAACGAATGCTGTGGTTTTTCTGTGACCGTCAACAAAAAAGCCACGAACAGGATGACACCGAGCGCACCCAATACAATCGTCAACGCCCGCAACACAATGCTCATTTCGATACGCCGTTTGAACGCCGATACTTGTTCTCTTCCCCGTATACTACTATACATCGCCACGAGCACGACCATAAACGTATTTGTCTTGATCCCCCCTGCGGTGCCCCCAGACGACCCGCCAATAAACATCAAAAACATAATAAAAAACTGCGTGGAGGTCATGTATTGCGCCAAATCAACCGAATTAAATCCTGCCGTCCGTGCAGAAACACTATGAAAGTACGCCGTCCACCACCGTTGTTCCAGCGTGATCGACGCAGCCTCGGGGTGAAACGACTCTAATGTCCCGATCACCAGGGTGCCGGCCACGACCAGCACACCAGTCGCCAACAAAGCAATTTTCGAATTTAAGGAAAGCAACAGCCATCTTTTTTTACGCTGCACATCCATCATCACCGTAAAGCCAATTCCCCCGATCACAATGAGCATCGTCAACACGATGTTCACGACAGGATCCGTCGCATACCGCACCAAATTATCGGGCCAAAGCGAAAACCCAGCATTGTTGAATGCAGATATCGCATGAAAAATCCCATAATACCATGCGATGCCAAAGCCGTACTCGTCCATCCAGTGTATCGCCAAAACCACACTCGAAATCGCTTCAAAGACGAAAGCACTGCCGAAAATCACGAGCGACAACCGCACCAGCCCTTGGAGCGATTCCGCATTCGTAGATTGTTGGATCAACATGCGCCCCGTGATGCCTAATTTTTTTCCTAATAAAATTGCGATCATCACGCCGAATGTCATAAACCCTAACCCGCCGAGCTGAATCAATACCATGATGACAATTTCTCCGAACATCGTAAACGTGCTCGCAGTATCAACCACCGTGAGCCCCGTCACACACACGGCAGAAGTGGCTGTAAACAGCGCATCGACCCAGCCAATGCGATGCCCATGTACCGTCGAAATTGGCAGCGCCAACAAAATCGTCCCAAGTAAGATAATGCTCGCAAAGCCGATCATCATCCATTCATTCGGGCGCACGAGTTGCACGTGTTTTCGTGTTTTTTTGGCGTATTCCACGCGTGTGTCGCCTACCCCTCAAACGCTTTTTCAAACCGACTAATGCTCGCGTTGTTCCCAATGACGACGAACATGTCCCCTTCTTCAACCCGATCGTCTGCTAAGGGGGAAACGTTCATCGTATTGTCTTTTTTGCGAATCGCCACAATGTTACAGCCGTATCGCGCACGTACATTTAAGTCTTTGAGCGTGTTCCCATGCAGCGCACGGGGCACAATAATTTCTACTAAACTAAAATCGGGCGAGAGCTCCAAATAGTCCACCAGATTGTTTGAGGTCAACTGATGCGCAAGCCGTGTGCCCGTATCACGTTCTGGCATGACGATGCGGTCAGCACCCACCCGCTCCAACACACGCCGATGATATTCGGTTGTCGCTTTGGCGGTCACCATCGGCACTTTCATGTCTTTGAGGATGAGTGTCGTCAAGATGCTCGCCTGCAAATCATCCCCGATGGCCACGACAACATGGTCCATATTTTGGATGCCCAGTTGACGCAATACCGATTCATCCGTCGTATCGGCTTCGTATACGTGTGGAACAATCGCCGCATATTCTTGCACGAGTCGCTCATTGCGATCGATGCCGATGACATCATGCCCAAGTGCCACCAACGCTGTGATGACACTTCCGCCGAAGCGCCCGAGCCCAATGACGGCAAATTGTTTTTTCATGCGGCATACTCCCCCCTCTACAACGTCATCCCGACATCGCGATCTTCCGCCCGCACATCCATAATGACAGGCAAAATAAGAGGCGACCGCCCCATCGTCGTCTGTGCATACGCCGTTAAGGCGTGGATGACTTGTCCTTCCCAAACGGGCTTAATAAAGCGATCCCGCTTTTCTAGTCGCGCAATGGTACGTTTGAGCAAGCGAGAAACGTGCGAGAGCATATCCCCTGCTTCACGCACATAAATAAATCCACGCGTCACGACGTCGGGTCCTGCGAGCAGTTTGTTTTTGGCGTAGTCGACGACCATGTTGACGATCATCACACCACTATCCGATAACAACCGTCTTTCTTCCATCACTTTACTTTCCCATTCACTAATCGTCGAACCTTTGACCATGATTTCGCCTGCCGTAATCGGGCGACCGAGCCGTGCCAAACGTCGCGATACGTTGAGGGTCTGTCCGTTGTCGAGCACGAATATGTTCTCCGGGAGCACCCCGATTTGTTCGGCAATTTGCGCATGTTGACGCAGCATCCGATGCTCTCCATGGATCGGCATAAAATACGTAGGTTTCATAAAGGTCAGCATGAGCTTCAAATCTTCGCGACAGCCGTGTCCAGACGCATGAATGTCGAGAATCGATCCAGAGATGACTTCTGCCCCCGCGCGTAACAACCGATCAATGCTTCGGTTGACGTTATGCGTGTTCCCAGGAATCGGAGAAGACGAGAAAATGACCGTATCATTCGGATAAATAAACACGTTTTTGTGTGAGCCTGTCGCGATCCGCGTCAACGCTGCGTTAGGTTCTCCTTGGCTGCCTGTACAAACAATGACGACGGAATTTTCGGGATAATGGTCAATTTTTTGTACGTCAATGAGCATATCTTTCAGCGGGCGAATGTACCCGAGTTCTTGTCCTATCCGAAAGGCCCGTTCCATACTGCGGCCGATGATGGCAATTTTGCGTTGGCACGCTTCCGCCGCCTCGACCACTTGTTGCAAACGATGTACGTTTGAAGCAAATGTCGCAAACAAGATGCGCCCTTGACACTTCATAAACGTTTCGGCGATCGCCTGCCCTACGGTACGCTCCGACGGCGTATAGCCAGGGCGTTCACTGTTCGTGCTATCCGACAGCAACGCCAAGACGCCACGCCTGCCGATGTCCGCCAACCGCCCCCAATCCATCGGCTGGTCGACCGGTGTCAAGTCGAACTTAAAATCACCCGTATGCACAATATTGCCGTGCGGGGTGCGGATGAGTACGCCGAGTGAGTCGGGAATGCTATGGTGTGTCCGAAAAAACTCTACCGTCATTGCACCGAACGTCACCACAGAATCCTCTTGAATAATGTGGAGTGTCGTACGACTTAACAACCCATGTTCTTCGATCTTGGCACGCACAAAGCCCACCGTTAATTTTGCCCCATACAAAGGAACGTTGATCTGCTTTAAGATGAAAGGCAATCCCCCGATATGATCTTCATGGGCATGGGTCAGCAAAATCGCCTGCACCTTATGCTGGTTTTCGATTAAGTAATGTACACTTGGAATAATGTAATCGACCCCTGGCATATCTGGTCCTGGAAACTTCACCCCAGCATCAATGACCAAAATTTCGTCTCCGTATTCAACGGCGTACATATTTTTTCCGATCTCGTCTAAACCACCCAAAGCAAAAATTTTAATGTAAGCTGGTTTTTTCGTAATCAAGATGTCCCCATTCCTCCTCATCATATGACGAGAACCCCCTGCAAAAGTTGCGCTGACTCCTCGTCTCATCCTACTTCGTGTTTCCGTATTTTGATGCATATATACGCTCAGTTCCCTCGCTTTTTGCTTTTTTGCAAAAGGAATGCACACCCTGTATACGTCTGCTTATTGTACCATGCATGCCCATACATGTCACGAAGGGAGCTTCCATCCAGCAGGGAAACGGCATTCCCTTTTTCCCTGCTCTCCTTATCTGGAGCAACTTATCCCTGTGGCGGTGTCATCGCAATAACCGTAGCAATCCCGATCAACACGGTCACCACAGCCCCTTCCATCCATGTTCCCGTTGCTGTTCGCCCAAATTTTCGTTGCACAACTCCAAGCCCCAACACGCCCCCGAAAACTCCTATTTTTATGAGTAGTAACGTGCCGTATGCCGTCTCGCCCAACGCACGCCACGAGGGGATGAATGCCCCTGCCATAAAAATACCCGACAACACAATGACCGCCCCGCTCCATATTGCCCACGTTGTATAGGATTTCCACACTGCCGCAGGAACAGCCGTCTTTGGAGACCCCCGATTTGTACTTCGATTTTTCCAAAATATCCACAGCACAAGGAGAATGCCTCCTGCCCAACCAAGCGCAGCGACAAGATGCATCGTGCGGGCAAGCACCGTCCATCCACTCGGAGAAAATAACGTCCCCGCATGCGTCGACAGCGAATCCAAAAACACATAGCCGACGAACACGCCCCCCTGCAACCCCATACTAAAGCGTGCATCCCGTTGGGGAGCGTACGCCAACAGCAACAAAAACAACAGCAACAAAGTGGAAATCCCCAAATCTACACCGAGGCGATCCGTTACGACCATCTCATACATCGTAGTCCATATAGTCTTCCCTGGATCAACAAATTGTGTCGCCAATACGAGCAACTGACTCCAAGAAATTGCACATATGCCTGCAATTGCGACCCCAATCGTACGTCGCCGTATTCGCCACACCGTTTCTCGATTCCACCATAAAAAAAGACTTTCTCTCAGCACCCATACACTCCCCATCGCCGTAACCAACAGGAGCATTGCTCCATTTTTGAGGGCGCGAAGGAGCGCTTTTGCCACCGTTGCTCCGTCCCAAGTCATCGTCGTCGGCGCATTGCCCTGTGTGTGATGCACGTGCGCATGCTCGCCTTGTGTAGTGGGAGGGAGAGAGGGGGGGGGCGACACCGCGGGGGCTTGTGTCGACAGCAATGAGGTGACTTCCCGTTTCGTTTGCGTACGCGACTCGTCTTTTAGCGCCCCTTGTTTCGTTGCATGCTCTGGTGCGGATACGGAAGATTTGCTTGGCTGCTGGGGAACTTTTTGGGGGGAAGCCGAAGAAGACTCCTCTTTTTTTGAAGGGCGTGCTTCTTTTTGCGTGCGTTTTTCCTCACGGATGAACCCGTTTTTATCATTTTCCGCATTTTTGGCATCGTCCTGCGCAGGGGAAGCTGTGGAGCGCGGTGATTTTTGTGGAGACGGTCCGTCGATCGCAATGGGCTCACTTGGTGCCACCGAAGAAAGTGGCTGACCGACCGCAAACGCAAACGAACCATCCGCCACGTGCGTATCCGCGGACAACACTTTCCACGTCAGTACGTATTCACCGGTTTCCAAAAGAGGGAGTTTCATGCGTACGGTATACGCATCCTCGGCCTCTTGTGTTCCCGCGACTACTACGCCACTCGCTTTGTGTGTCAACGTCATTTGGCTTGTTTCGTGTGCAATGCGTTCGTTAAACTGCAACCGAATGAATGGAGGAGATTGTGCGAGGGATGCCCCATCATGGGGAAACGATTGGGTGATCGTCGCATGCGCATGCGCTTCTAGCGTGCCTAGACCACACCAAAGCACGAGCATGGTCATCCAAATGCCGACGCTACGCCACCCTTTCATCGCTTTCCCCCCTAGATTGGTGTTTCAACCTACAGCAGCATGCGCCGCAGAAATCATTTTTTGTTGTGCGTCACCACGACCACTGGACGGAAAGCACCGACAGCGGGCAAATATTCGATCACCCCACCTTGTTTTTCTACCCATGCACGCAACGGAACCTCTTCCTTTTCCGTGAAAGTCGGTTGCAAATGATTGCGAATCGTCTCCGCAGTTACAAACGCTTGCCCTCCCCGCATGCGTATTTGCTCTGTAACCGCCACACCATTGATTTCTAATGCAGGCAAAAGCGTCGTACGTACATCTGGTATGGTTGCGGTGCCTTGTTGTACGACAAACGTCATCGTCGCTTCATAATTTGTCGTATCATACTCGCCACTCTTTTGCTCTTGTGTTGTCGTTTTTAGGCGCACCAAATAATAATCCGCAGGCCCTGTTGTGAACGATATTTTCCCTTGTTCATCTGTTTTTTTCTTGATTGGTTGCGTGTTGTTGCCACGACGAATCACGCTCACCTCTGCATTGGCAAGTGGCTTCCCTTTGAATGTTGCCAAGAGCTGTACGGGTTGGGATGGTTTGACTGCGACTGGATTAAACAACGGAATCAACTCCGCACGATCTGGAGTAATCGTTTGTTGAAACTGTGTGAGTGACGCCACACGTTGCAGGAGTGGCACATCGCTGACCGCCACGAACGACTTGGCACTGCGAAACGTCCGACTTGCCGATTTACTCCCTTTATATACGCTGTCCCCTTCGGCAGTAACGACCATCATGCCCAACGACTGCGACACAAAGGAAGCGATAAAACCGTTGTTTTTTGCTGGCGCTTCCGCTGTCGCAGGTTCCCCAGTATAAAACCTCGAAGCGGTGATGTCCGTCTTTTTTCCTGCGGCATTCGTCACAAACACCTTTGATGTGTCGACACTCCACTGCCCGTCAATCCGATAACTTTGATGCTCATTCGAATGATTCCCAAACAACAAATCCACATACACGGTCTCCCCGCGCGCAACGATCGGCACATTTGTTTGCGTCCACCCATCATGCGCCCCTGCGACAGGCACGCTCATCAGCATGAGCCCCGCAATGCCTCCAAGTTGCATGCCACGCTTGAACCACGCCTTGTCCCCTTTATGTTCCACGATACACGCCCCCCCTCACTCGAAATAGAATTTGACTCGTAAATAGTTTACTGTACGAGTCGCACCATCGCCACCTCTCGGGAGGGAACATCCATGAACAATCCGTGAACAATCCGTGAACGACCTCACACCTTTTCCATAGTACGACCCTTTATACGAATACAAATCGTATACTTAAAAAATGTACACAGCGTCCTGAGTTTTGTGGGAAATAAAAAAGCGTTTTGACCGATAGTATATATATTGAAATCGTGATTCATATGACTCCAAAAAAGGAAAAAGAAAATAAACACAAAAAAACGACAATCCATCCCCGCAATCGCTCTCGCAAAGCAACTTAAAATCGGGAGACTTCTTGCCGCGCGCAGTTAAAATCAAGAAACTTTCGTTATGCAACGCCACACCCGTCACTTACACTTGCACATAACGAATGGAGACGGGGTCATGGTCTGCGGTCGCACAGACGACGACTTCAACCGTAGAAGTCAAAATATCTGCATAACTATACGACACTCGCTTAAACGCATGCTGTTCTTGGTCGAGCTTCACGATGAATACAGAGGGGTACGTTTCTTCCAATACGCCCGTACGCTCGATTGTCTTGCGTCGACCACCGTTCGCACGTAACGTGATTTTCTGACCGATGTGGGATTCTAGGCTTTTCTTAATCTCAGACAAGGCATTTTTGCTGATCACCAACCACCACCTCTTTCTTATGCCCATTATACCCTATGGGTGGGCGGATGTCAAAGAGACGTATTATACCAATGTAAAACCGTGATTGTCAACGAAAATTCACGATCGTCAATGTAAAAAACCTCGTAAACCGTGAAAAATCGACGCTCACCTCAAAAAAAGTCACGCCCTGCTTGCAAATTCATCCCTTCCTCGTTTCACATTTTCCCGCACCAAAACCGCCTACAAAAAAGGTGCTTCATTTGCCAATACTGCAAACTCCTCCAGCGTAAGCGTCTCCCCGCGACGTTGCGGGTCAATGCCACATTGCATCAGCCACGCTTGACATGCGTGCTTCCCCCCGTGATCGTCGAAAAAAACCTGTACATTGTTGCCAATTGTTTTGCGTCGCTGGGCGAAGGCCGTGCGAATGAGCCGAAAAAACCCTGCCTCATCTCTCACCGTGACGCATGGTGCTGTACGTCGAACGAGTTTTATCACTGCCGAATCCACGTGCGGTTGGGGAATGTACACCGTGCTCGGGATCGTCATGACCATCGACGCTTCAGCATAGTACCGTACCGCCAACGACAAACTCCCATACGCTTTTGTGCCCGGGGAAGCGGTCATCCGTGCACACACTTCCTTTTGCACCATGACGACGATTTGACCCACCCAAGGCGCTCCCTCTAGTAGCTTCATAATAATCGGCGTTGTGATGTAATAGGGCAAGTTTGCAACGACGGTCACACGTGGTGAAGGTTGCTGTGGTGTCACAAAATATTGCGCATACAGTTGCTGAATATTTTGTTGCAAAATGTCGCCGTGGACGATCGTGACGTTGTCGTGTTGTATCGTCTCGCGCAGTACAGCAATTAACCGCTGGTCGATTTCCACCGCAACGACACGGGCAGACGCCTGCGCAAGGTGCTCTGTCAATGCCCCAATACCGGGCCCGATTTCGAGTACGCATCCATCTGGCGCAAGGTTCGCCTCCCGCACCATTTGTTTCAAGATATTCGGGTCAACAATAAAGTTTTGTCCTAAACTTTTCTTCGGCATAACGTTGTATTGCTGTAACCACTTTTTCGTCTGTGTCGGGGTCGAGAGCAGGGGCGGGTGATGTGTGCGCTTATGCATGGCGTTGTTCCTGCCCCCCAAGGTGCTCGATCGCCTGCTCAATATGAACCCGTTGTATCCCAAACATCCGGCACCGTTCCATGAACGTCTTCGCATTGCCATACCCGATACGCAAGACGCTCCCCACGCCCATGCGCCGTGTTGCAGCCCCAGGTGCCCCACTGAGTTTCAATTGTACGAGCGTATCGATCGTCACATCGGTGGCGTACGTTTGGCAAAGGGTGTGCACATCTTGCAATGCTTTGCGGATCATCGCAGGCGAGGCGTGTTCCACCCCCACTTTTCTTCCGTTCGTCGCGTCCTCTTGTGCCAAAAATGCATGCTTACACCCACTCACCCGTGTACTCACGA
>JAULZZ010000097.1:0-5975 GCA_032117095.1 Paenibacillus sp. | reverse complement strand
CCTGCTTCTCTTTCCGATGAAACGTCATCGAGGCGAGAAAAGGTTCGTGCCGGATGTATTCTCGTGAAATTTGAGCCGTGACTTCTTTGTACACATCGTCCCACGTCGCTCCTTTGGCATCCTTGAACGAAACGAAGATGACGGGCATCGTGCCTTGCAACTGCCGGATTTGCTCATCTTGTTGCCAGATCGCCAGATCCGTGAACAACCCTTGGCGTGACGCTTCACTGCGTTCAAAATAGTACCGCAACATGGAGAGATTGAGTGTTTTGCCAAACCGTCTTGGGCGGGGGATCAAGAGTACCTTGCCACTTTCCCTCAATACTTCCCGTATAAACATACTTTTGTCTACATAGTAAAATTGATCATGACGTACCGTTTCAAAGTCACTCTCTCCCAGCGGCAACAACCGTTCATCCATCTCCATACCCTCCTCCTGCGATTCCACTGTCAACGGTTTATTGGTTGGTTTCGAAAAAATGTCAACAGGGTAAGAACTTTCCTGAAAAATGTTGCAAATAATACTAAATACTGATTAAAAACATCTATGCAAAGAGCTCCATTTTACGAGAACGCACAGTAATTTTTAACCAATACAATTCCTGTATTCAATCGGTGTTTAGTATAAACGGAAATTCGAAAAAAGAACCTATCATCACTGATTCATCCGTACCGGAGATCATCCGCTTTTCACCAAAATCAAAAAGTCAAATGTTTAATTATCCGCTTAACCTGTTGACATTGATTACCTAACCATAAAATGCAAAATAAACCGTGTACGCCCCCATACACACGCATTCACATTTTTTAAGCATCGTTTCCGAATTGCTGGTGCGCCTGTGCGACAATGTCTACAATGCGCGCATGCCAGTAGGCTTCCCTTTGCTTGGGCACGTCACTCAACGGCGACTGCACCGTCCACCACGCCAAAAACTCAATATTTCCATCGCCCCCCCCACCCATAATCGGGGAATGCGTCACCTGTTGCAACGCCATCTGTGCAGCAGACATCTGCGCAATAACGGTACGCAACACTTGTTCATGCACACGGGCATCCCGAATGACCCCTGTTTTACCGACAAATGCCCTGCCCGCTTCAAACTGTGGCTTAATCAAGGAGACAAAAGACCGCCCCGTCTCCAGAATCGCACGCAATGGAGGAATCATCCAACGCAAAGAGATGAACGACACGTCCGCTACTGCGATCGTCGGTTGCGGGTGGAGAAAAGAGGCTTGGGTACAATAACGAAAGTTTGTTCGCTCCATCACGTTGACACGGTCATCGTTACGCAACGGCCACGCAAGCTGGTTATACCCTACATCAACGGCATACACGTACGAAGCCCCATGTTGCAAGGCACAATCTGTAAATCCGCCCGTAGAAGCGCCGATATCGAGCACGATATGCCCTGCTAACGACAACCCAAAACAAGAAAGGGCGTGTTCGAGCTTCAAACCTCCCCGACTGACATAGCGAAGCGTTTGTCCTTTGACGACAATGTCCGCATCCACGGGGATACGCATCCCTGGCTTGTCCAACCGTTGTGTCCCGCAAAACACGTTGCCTGCCATGACCATCGCTTTGGCACGTTCGCGTGTGGGGGCATGCCCTCGCTGTACGAGCCACGTATCCAATCGTTCTTTTGGTGTAGTCATCGCCCTCACCGCACAGATTCTGAAGAGACGACGAGACGGCATACCGTGTCGATGAGATGTGCCGCGGTTAATCCGGCTTCTCTGCGTTGATCGGCAATCGAACCGTGTTCTATGAACGTATCGGGAATGCCCATTACCTGAATACGCGGGGGGCGCCCGTCCGAATACGCGGCCATCCATTCGAGCACCGCACTGCCAAACCCCCCCATCTTCGTCCCTTCCTCCATCGTCACGAGTGGTAGCTGCTGTTGTGCCAATTCCGTGAGCATCGCATCATCCAACGGCTTGATAAATCGTGCATTCACCACACGCAACGAAATGCCTTGGGTTTGAAGTGACACCGCCGCCTCACGCGCAAGGTGTACCATCGGACCTACCGCCAACACGACCGCATCGCCTCCTTCGACGACGACTTGCCACGTGCCAATCGGAATACGCACATACGGCTGTGGGGACCGTCCAATGCCCGGCAAACGCGGATAGCGCACGGCAATGGGCCCTGCGGTGTGTTGTAGTGCGGTGTAGAGCATGTGGCGCAACTCTTCTTCATCTTGGGGCATCATAAGCGTCATGTTCGGGATATGGCGCAAATAGGCGATGTCGTACACCCCGTGGTGCGTCTCGCCATCTCCCCCGACAAATCCCGCCCGATCGATCGCAAACACAACATTTGCATGCTGTCTTGCAATGTCATGCACGACTTGATCGTAGGCACGTTGTAAAAACGTCGAATATACCGCAAACACTGGTTTTCGTCCTGCCAACGCCAACGCTGCACACATCGTGGCCGCATGTTGCTCGGCAATGCCGACATCAAAGAGGCGATCAGGAAACTGCGCCCCAAACGCCAACAATCCCGATCCTCCTGGCATCGCAGGGGTCACGGCCACGATGCGCTCATCATGCGTTGCCAAGTCGATCAAGGTGTTGCCAAACACCTCGGTATAAAGCGGAGGACCTTTGGAGGCGACGACCTCCCCCGACTCCACCTTGTATCCTCCGAGCCCATGCCACGTATGCGCATCTGCCTCCGCCGGTGCGTACCCTTTGCCTTTCGTGGTCACGACGTGCACGAGCACCGGTCCTTGGACATGTTGCATTTGGCGAAACGTCTCCAACAGCGTCGGGAAATGATGTCCGTTGATCGGACCGACGTATGTAAACCCAAGCTCCTCAAACAACACCCCAGGAACGACCAAATATTTCAGACTGTCCTTGAGTTTTCCTGCCCATCCCGCAAGTGTCGATCCACCGTAAGGGAATTTACGCAACAGTTGACGAAACTCGCCCTTAGACCGAATGTACCGTCGATCCGCACGCACTTTGGCCAAATAATGATGCAACGCCCCTACGTTGGGGGCGATAGACATCTCATTGTCGTTGAGAACCACGATCAAGTTCTTCTTCTCGTCTCCAATGTGATTTAGCGCCTCAAAGGACATGCCACCAGTCAATGCACCGTCCCCCACGATCGCAATGACCTTATGGTCGCGTTGACTCGCATCGCGGGCAATCGCCAATCCCATCGCCGCTGACAAGGCCGTGGAGCTATGCCCTGCTTCCCAAATGTCGTGTTCCGACTCGCTACGCTTGATGAATCCACACAACCCTTTGTACGCCCGCAAGGTTGGAAAACGATGCATCCGCCCGGTCAACAATTTGTGCACATACGCCTGATGCCCCACGTCGAATACAAACTGGTCTACGGGGCTATGATACACGTGATGCAACGCAATGGTGAGCTCGACAACGCCTAAGTTTGGGGCCAAATGTCCCCCCGTCTGCGCCAATGAACGAATAAGAAACTGCCGAATTTCTTCGGCAAGTTGTGTCAACGCCTCTATCCCGAGTGCCTGAATGTCTCTTGGTTGTCGGATGTTATCGAGCAGCACGCTTCGTTCCTCGCTTTTTGTTGTGACGCTTTCGCTGCCAAATGCGAATGCCGACGCGTCGCTCCAGAATATAAAACACTTTGCCCATCCATAAGACAATCGGAACCGCATACGTGATCGAAATGGACTTGCCGATCGCCTTGCCTCCGACCATCAATGCAGATAAAACACCAGAAAATACTACCGTCACAACCGCATAAGTGGTGTCATCTTGCTCCATCGCTTGACCGAGCAACTTTACCATGACGAGTGTCAAGGCCGTCCCCGAAATAATGCCACAAATGTCCCCGATCACATCATTGCAAAAATTAGAGAAACGATCGGCGTTGCGGACGATGTAAATCGCTTGTTTGGATCCCGTTACTTTTTCGGCGGCCATCGCATGAAATGGTTGCTCCTGTGCAGAAGCAGAAGCCAATCCCATCATATCAAAAACAATGCCGATCGCCACAATCATCAACACCACGATCATCCCGATCGCCACCGTTGCCTCATCGAGCACGAAGGTAGACACGACCGAAAAAATACACGCCAAAAAAAAAGTGACGATCGAGATAAATACACTCCAACGCACCGAATGTTTCCAGTTAAAACGCACCATGTGCCATAATCCTTTCACAAGGAAAAGCATGAAAATATTGAATTTTAGTGTGAGTTTTTTTAATATAAAAAATATCTCTAAATAAATCATAAATAACAGAGTGAGTGGCAACGTCCTGAGTAAATGCTGTAGCTTAGGTCCAGTAGGTTTTCCCAAACGACAACCCTTCGTCGCCGAGCGGGCGGTTTCCCTTCAATGTCGTCTTGACCGCGTCGCCGCACGACATACGCACAGAGACTTCCTCCACTGCGTACATCCGATAGTCAGACTAGATTACCACTTAGTCCACACTGTAATCCTCAGGACGCCTTCATATTGCATGAAACAGCCTAGGAGTTTTCCTCGACGATCAAGAACCGCTTCTTAGCCTCTTTTGCAAGTCAGATTTCATCCCGCAAGCGGTGTAAAGTTCCTCCTTGGCCAAGGTACGAACTCCACCTGGATCGGGAATCCCTCATAACTCACTCAAGGCAGGCTACACTGTGACTTCTTCACCGCATGCGCGCGCAAAGAAGTGCAACAGGTTCATACCCTATATCCGTCACGGGACACGTTGCCATACGCCTCGTCTCCACGCGACTTTTACAGGCCTCCGCGGAAGCAGGGTCAACGCCTGCATGCCATTGCAGATCGCCCTGCAACCTTAACTCCCAGCACCAGCCCCCGACTGGGCGTCGAAAGCCAGCATCAGGAACTTCATCGATGTGCCCTGCAGCGAATTTTTAGGCTCACCCTCAAAACGGTAGATCGACTAGGATACTGCACCACTCCACCTTGTAATGCTATCTATCATAGCACAGGTGAGATGACAAACTCAATGGTAAAATGGAGGACGCGTCAAAAATGGGATGCAGCAATTCGGCTATTTTCCATCCTGCATGGTGTATGCCCATGATTGTTGTGCATATCCCTTATGGGCTGAAAAGAAAAATTTAACGAAACACAAACTACATGATGTAACATAAAAAAGCAGGGGCAATAAATGAAATCGAAAAGGCGATCCATCGCCTTCCTAATCCATAAAAAACCCGAGCACCAATCAAGGAAACAGTGATGACCACGGGATAGAAAAGTGCACCGATACCATCCAGTTGTTCCGCGGATCCGCGTGCCCCTAACGCAGCCACAAATATCACATGAAATGTGAGCAGAAACAAAAACAAATTCACCACGATTTGAATCCAGTGGATCGATGACATCATTCGTGTGTGCTTTGTTTCTTCCCCCGCATGCTCCCTCGCATTTCTCTTCCTGTGAATCGACTTCCGTATAATAAAAAACCACACCGTACTCCCGATCAAAATCGGCAAAAAAACAATACCCAATATCACTGTAGCATGAATCCCCATATCAAATCCGAGAACTTCCCAAAAAACCAAAGACCATCCTGCCAACCAACAATACACCAAGACATCGCAACGTTTTTTCATGACATACCCTCCTCCTGTGCAGTGTCTGCTTCCCCCACCCACAGCGTGCGTCTCTCGTGGATGCGAGGCAATGTAAAAAAATCTGCAAAAAACATCGCCAAACAACTTTCCAATGTCGTGATCGCTCTGCATCCTCTCACCATTTTTTATAAAATAGTAAATCAATTGCATTAACGTGTAGCGAAGCGTTGATTATTGCATTCACATCGTGACACCAAAAATTCCACCGAACAATGCAAAAAGCAACATGATTACATAGAACATAATACCACCAACATTAGTAAATGACATGAATATATGCAAGAGTAATGACATCAAAAAAGAGACCCATACCCATCCCAGCACATACAAAATCCGAGTACCGATTAAGGAAAAGGCGATGATGTTCGTCGCAGA
>JAULZZ010000096.1:0-3347 GCA_032117095.1 Paenibacillus sp. | reverse complement strand
GGTACACGCATGATTTGCCTGATGGCGAGCGGGTGCACGTAGATACATTGTATGCACTAGGAGCGCTGTTCGTCCGCAAGCCTTCGCAGGAGGTGCTCGCGCACTGGGAAGCGTACGAACAACGGTTGCATCGGGCGATTGTACAGATGGAAAAGGCGAGCCATCCGTCATCTTCGCAGCGGCGACAACAATGGTGCGCGCATGCACAACAAGTGAGGCAGGTGATCGCGTCATGTCGTTTTGTGTAAAGGAGATCATGGCGTGGATGGAGCAATGGGCGCCTCGTGCGTATGCAATGCCGCATGACCCGATCGGATTGCATGTGGGAGATCCACAGTGGCACGTGACGCACGTGTTGACCGCATTGGATGTGACACCAGATGTCGTAGCCGAAGCGATTTCTGTCGGGGCACAGCTCATCGTGGCCCATCATCCCCTGTGGTTTCGTCCGCTGTCTGCCGTACGTCTGGATCAACCGAGTGGAAAATTGCTTCAGACGTTGCTGACGCATCGGGTGGCCGTGTTTGTCGCCCATACAAATTGGGACGTCGCCGATGGCGGGGTGAACGACCAGCTCGCCGATGCCCTCGGATTGACGGACACGAAACCGTTGCAAGTGACCCATACGGACGCGCTGTATCAGCTCGTGACCTACGTGCCTACCAAACAAGCGGAACACGTGCGCCAAGCGCTGTGTACTGCGGGGGCAGGGGCGTGGGGAGACTATGTCCATTGTACGTTCGGTGTCGAAGGAACGGGAACGTTTTTGCCCTTGGCAGGGGCGCAACCGACAGTCGGACAAGTCGGCACATTGCAGTCCGTCACCGAACAACGTCTCGAAATGCTCGTGCCTCAACGGGTGTGCGACGCGGTTGTCGAAGCGTTGATGCGCAGTCATCCGTACGAAGAAGTCGCCTATGCGCTATTGCCCCTTGTCATCCCCCCATACAGTGCATTAGCGCGGCGTTTACAAAGAGGGCTTGGTCGCATAGGGAAAATTGAGCCGATGACCGTAGGAGCATTGGCTCAACGTGTTAAAAAAACATTTCAGGTGCCCTTCGTGCGCAGGGTAGGGGAAGCGACGAAACGAGTGGAACGGGTGGCGATCATGGGCGGAAGTGGAAAGAGTGCGTTAGCCGATGCCATCGCCCAAAATGCTGACGTCTACATCACAGGAGACATCGATCACCACACCGCCATCGATGCACAGGCAGCGGGGGTGGCGTTGCTTGACCCAGGACATTTTGTGGAACATCGCACGATGGAACGGCTCGGATTTTGGATGAAACAGCGTGCACAGGCGGAGGACGTTGCGTTACAGGTGACGCATGCGCATTGTGAAATGTTCCCATTTGCTTTGGAGTAGGGAAGCGGGTAGCGTTTTCGTTTGCACACGCAGTGCAAATGAAGACGCTACCCGCTTTATGCGGTTGGAAAGGTTCACTTCTTTCGTGGCGGGGCAGGAACGATGCTGTTCATCGGTTCATCCGGATTCCAATTGTACACTTTTACAGCGTTCCTCCTATATAAATCTACAATACGGTCTATGTTTTTTGTTAAGTTTTCTCCTGATTGATTTTTGATAACATTCCATTCCTTGGCGATGTCAAGCAACTGCTTGATCACGTCTTCGAGAAACCGTATTTCGTTTTCAGCAGACCTCTTTTGTTGGAGTGCTTGTTTATCCCTTGGGGTTTGACTGAGCGTTTCTTCTGCCTGTTGGATTGCTTTTTTTAAGCATTTTATGCGATCCTGTAATTCTTTTTCTCTGTTTTGCTGGAATTTTTTGAATTCCGCATCCCAAAAGTCTCTTCGATTTTTATCTCTTTCTTTTTGTTCAGCGTCCTTCTTAGCTTTTTCTGCTGCAACCTTTTTCAAAGCATCGTCTTGTCTCCGTCCCGCTTCGGCACTTCTCATACGTTCATTTAGACATTTGCGTTGTTCGGTTGACAAAGCATCGCCTGATCCCCCGTGAGGCACCTCTTGGTTATTTTTCCCGCTACTATTGGACGACATATTCATTTTTATGCCAGAAGGAGTGAGTGTCCCATAACATTTGCGGGTCAATATGATGATGGTAATCGGGTTCTTTGTAAGCGTCGTTATATTTTTCATGTTACTTTGGCATACTGGTTTTTGTGAAAAATAGGGTGGTTTGAGTTTCTTTTCGATTGAATCGGCCTCTTTTTCAGCTGTATCGATGATATTTGTCCAATTCCCGATCTCCTTGCATGCACTGCGATGGTTTTGACAATACGTTTGGATAATCGGCAATATGGCATTGAGGATGGGGTCACTCTTGTTTTTCCCACTTTCTGCGGTGATGTATTTGTAAAATGCATAGGTCATTCCTTGCCCCCCCATTTCTATCACGCTCGAACCTAGTTTTACCCCGATGTTCCCCACACCGCTCGCAATCTTTCCCCATAAATTATCTTCAGAAAAAGCAATCTTTTTTTGGGGATTCATCTTCGAGAGTTTTGCATTTTTTACACCAGTGGAGGCATCGCCTAATGGTAGGTTATGTAACATGCCGAGGATGAAAGTCAGTATGAGGAGGCAAGACAGTCCCATCGAAAAAGTTGGGTGCGTGTTTTTTTGTGGCGCTTCATCGTGTTGTTCATGATTCCATCCTGCTTTCCATGGAGTATGTTATTTTCTTAAATTTCATGTTTATAAAGCGCATCATACGCATAGAAAAAAGCCGAAAAGTGTTTTTATAAGCAAGATCTGATTTTTACAAATCGGCGTATATCGTACGAAACGCAGTTTGAACACAGATATCCTATTCGTTAAAAATTCCTTTTCGTTCTCGTAAAATGAGTCCTTCTCCATAGATGTTTTAATCATCGTGTAGCATGTCGGTGTCTTATCGCATTGAAATACCGCGTAAGTGTTCTATGACGTTTCTTTTTTTGTGCCTTTTGCGCAAGTGCGTGATACGTTCTCATTTTGTACACCTCCTCTCATGGCATGCCGCCCAACCAAATTCCATCAGAACATACGCTCTCCTCCTTACGAACGCATGATGCGTGTTATGTATTCTATCACGAACTGTTATATATTCTATCGCATATCCTAGTGACTGTCAAACGTTTGGTTTTATTGTGCGCAGTGTCGTACAAACTTTGTGCGGCGCATTCGTTTTTCATGAAATTCATCATGCATCACGATGCCATTCGGATATGGTGCGTCATATGCATCTCCTATAAGGAATGCGATTTGAAAGCGTGATTCTCCGCGCGTAGTGTGTTCTGATTTTTTTCTTCTTGCACTCTCGACCACGATGGAAAAGTTCGTACAAAAAAAGACTCCGCACTTTCGTGAAGAATCTCCTGACATCATCA
>JAULZZ010000095.1:0-3559 GCA_032117095.1 Paenibacillus sp. | reverse complement strand
GCCAGCGTTCGTCCTGAGCCAGGATCAAACTCTCCATTGCTCATTCTCTTAACTCTAGCGTTCTTAACTCTAGCGTTCTTTCCCCGTTTTCCTTACTCGCTGTTCAGTTTTCAAGGTGCTCTCTTACGCTCGTGCTCTCGTACTTTCGCTTCGTGAATCTTTTGTCTCACAACGGCGACTTTCATATCCTATCACACCCGAAAATCACTTGCAAGCTATGACGGCAAAAAAAATTGTCATTTTCTATTTTTCTGCCGCATTTGCCGCATTTGTAAGCGGAAGGTACGTCGATCCCCTTGTATTTAGCGCCTTTTTATACGAAACATAATTCCCATCCATGTCCCCGCAGAAAGACTACGGCACCTTGTCGTCACCGTTAAACTGCCTTTTGCTTTCTGGCAATAGGAGACGCTCTGTGTATCGATTTTCAGTGAGAGATACTCATCACTACATCCATTAAACTGAGCAATGCGTATGCGTTGCTGCCAGATCGCATAGCCTATCCCGCACGATGAACGCTGTGCACCCCCTTCACAACAAATTTACCTATGGATCACCTTAAAAGCGATCCCTCGTCCCATTCCCTGAAATATGGCCAAGTTAATCCACGCCATAGCAAAATGTTCAAGAAGAGCAACTTTGTCTGCTCCGCCAAAATCAAAACATTGAGCAAACCCTAAGTCGTATGCCAACTGTTTTGCCACCGCTTTGGCTTCCGCATCATCCCCTGCCATAAACATATCTGCGCTCTCTTCGCCATATTTTGGATTCGCCATATTTTCGAAACCCGTTGTATTAAAACACTTGACGAGTTTCACACCCGGAATGAGTTGTTGCAACGCTACAAACGTATTGTCGTATCCTGCTGGTTTTGTGCGCACGGAGTTCATTGTATCGATGACGACTTTCCCTTCCACCTCCCCAAGCGCACGGATAATAGACGGCGTTGCTTCAGGTGTCGCTGCGATAACGATCACATCCGCCAACGCTACTGCTTCACGCATCGGGTGCACCGCCGTACGGGGATTTTGAAGCAAATGTTTCCCCTTATACTGTTCAGTATTGCGCACCCCCAGCAAAATAGGATGGCCTGCTTGCGCCCACCCCGTTGCAAGCGCTCCACCCACATTCCCTGTCCCAATCACTGCAATCGTCCATTTTTTCATCCTTTTTCCCCCTTTAACGGAATCATTTCTGCAAAACCCGCCTCACAAAGAGTGGCACCTTGCGTATGACAGCAAAAGACCGCCCCTGTGTTTGTGCTTTTTTGGCCTATACGAAACACGGTTTGAATATAAGACATCCTACTGGTTAAAAACATCCCTTTGCTTCTCGTAAAAGGAATCGCTCTATATAGATGTTTTTAATCCGTGTTTCAGCCTCGTCCTAAAACGACACGGATCATTTCTACGGTGCGATCAGGCGTTTTACAACATCCCTCTCACTCATTGCCGTGCGCATCAACGACTCGAAGTGGCCTACATCAAGGCGATTGATCCATTCCGAGCGTATCGCTTGTGGTTCTTCCTTTATGACGTCACCACATATACACGCGCTTCATAAGGACGCAACACAACGGCATGTACCGCCGTGTGCATGGCAACTTCGTAATTGCTCAACACGAGTTGTTCTCCATGAATCGGATACTTTGTATACCGATACGTCGCATTTTGATCCGTCAAATTGCATAAGACGATCGCTTTTCGGCTACTCAACGTACGCACGTACGCATAGATCTGTTTGTTTTTTTCCATGATGAGCTCGTATGCGCCATAAACCCACAACTCATCCGACTTGCGTAATTGAATCAATTTTTTATAGAAATGCAGAATCGATTGCGGGTCGCTCCATTGTTGGGCAACATTGATGCGCGCGTAGTTTGGATTGACCCCCATCCAAGGAACGCCTGTGCTAAACCCTGCATTTGGACGATCGTCCCATTGCATCGGGGTGCGCGAATTGTCACGACTCGTCTCCCAAATCGCCTCCATGATTTGCTCGTGTGGCACCCCTTGCGCTGTGCGCAGGCGATACATGTTTTTGGTATTGACACAATCATACTGATCGATCGTAGGAAATTGGACGTTGGTCATCCCTATTTCTTGCCCTTGATAAATGAACGGTGTTCCGCGCATCAAAAAATACATTGTCGCCCATGCCGTTGCACTTTCACGCCACAATACACCGTCGTCTCCCTGAGAAGAAACGACCCGCGTCATATCATGGTTTTCGATATATAGTGCATTCCATCCACGGGTCGCTAGTGCTTTTTGCCACTTGCTCTGAATGCGTTTGTATTCTCTGATATCCATCGCTTTTTCTGATTTTTCGGTGTCCCACAAAGACTTAAATTCAAACTGAAAAATCATACTGAACTTGCCCGGTTCATCCTCTCCAACCCACTCCGTCGCCTCAGATGCCTTGACCCCGTTTGCCTCTCCGACCGTCATAATCGGATAGTGCGAAAACGTATGGGCATCGATTTCACGAATGTAATCCATCACTCCCTTGACATTCATATGTTTTTCATACGACGGAACATAGGACAATCCGTCTGGGTTGGGCATGTCCAAGAAGCCTTCCTCTTTTTTGATATGGGAAATGGCATCGATTCGAAAGCCATCGACCCCTTTGTCCATCCACCAATTGATCATGGCGTATACCGCTTCACGCATCTCTGTATTTTCCCAGTTCAAATCCGGTTGTCTTCTAGAGAAAAGATGCAAAAAATATTGGTCGGTGCCCTGATCATACTCCCAAGCAGATCCGCCAAATATACTTTCCCAATTGTTCGGGGCTTCGGTCTCTTTCCCGATACGTGGGGGAGCAGCATCTCGCCAAATATACCAATCCCGTTTGGGATTGTCTCGCGAACTACGCGACTCTACAAACCAAGGGTGTTCGTCACTCGTGTGGTTGATCACCAAATCGATAATCAATTTCATGCCACGGCGATGCACTCCGGTCAACAGTTGATCAAAATCTGCCATCGTCCCAAACTCTTGCATAATATCTTGATAGTCACTAATATCATACCCGTTGTCATCATTGGGTGATTTGTACACGGGACAAATCCAAATGATATCAATCCCCAAATCTTTCAAATAGTCTAATTTCGTGATCATTCCCGGCAAATCACCAATCCCATCGCCGTTGGCATCCATAAAACTACGCGGATACACTTGATACGCCACTGCTTCTTTCCACCATTTTTTCTTCATAAACATGACGTCCCCTCTCTTCTACTCATCGCTTGACTGACACACAGAAGCTACCTTTATGGGTCAGAAAAAAGATGCTGTCCTGCGAACCCGACTTGGGAAACCACCGACTTGTTGGTGAGTTTGGAATGCAATATGAACAGATTATACTCATCACAGATTGAATATATATATAGTTTAATATAAATACATTTTTGCATAAATTTACGTGACTGAACAGTGACAAGTTCTAGCAGTGTTAAGAGGCGATAACATCTTCGGAATCGCGGTAATCTGCTTGCTTTTCAAGAATAATGCGTGTAACGGATAAATGGCGGGTTCGAGAAAACCATTGAAAA
>JAULZZ010000094.1:0-2953 GCA_032117095.1 Paenibacillus sp. | reverse complement strand
AAGAGACGCAAGCAGAGGGAACAGCGAAAGAAAGGGCGGGGTTTTCTCGTTGGCGCGTCCAAGGGGAACCGACGGAGAAGGCATTGCTCGTGTGGGGCGCCTTGCGGGGCGTGCAACATCGTACGGGACAACAGCGACAACCGCTTATGCATACGTTTCCTTTTGATGCGGTACGCAAGCGCATGTCCGTCGTCGTCGCCACAAAAGTCGGTCGTACAACGCATGAGGCGATCGTATACGTCAAAGGTGCCCCCGAAAGAGTGCTCGAACGGTGTACACACGTATGGTGGCAAGGACGGGTCACCCTCCTTACGGACGACATGCGCGATGAGATTTTGGCGGTACAGGAGCGGTATGCGCAACAAGCACTGCGTGTGCTCGGGTTTGCCCAACGGAAGTTTCAAGCAGGGGAGTCGTGCGATGCAGATACCGTGGAACAACGTCTGACGTTCGTAGGGCTGATCGGCATGATGGATCCGCCCCGCCTAGAAGTGCGAGAAGCGATTGCACAATGTCAGCGGGCAAAAGTCCGCACGGTCATGATCACGGGGGATCACGTGACGACGGCAACCGCCATTGCCAAACAGCTTCACATGCTCTCTCCACAACAACAGGTGATCGATGGCGAACGGTTGGATCGGTGCTCCGATGAACAACTCGATGCACTCGTCGAGGATGTGGCGGTGTACGCTCGGGTGACGCCGGAACATAAATTGAGAGTCGTGCAAGCGTTGCAACGCCGTGGGCACGTGGTGGCGATGACAGGAGATGGCGTGAACGATGCCCCCGCGATGAAAGCAGCCGACATCGGCATTGCAATGGGGAAAACGGGGACGGATGTGACCAAAGAAGCGGCCGATCTCGTCCTTCATGACGACAATTTTTCTACCATCGTGACAGCAATTGCCCAAGGGCGCAACATTTATGCGAATATTCGCAAGTTTATTCGTTACTTGCTCGCCTCTAACGTCGGAGAAATTGTGGTGATGCTGCTGGCGATGGCGTTTGGAATGCCGTTGCCACTTCTCCCGATTATGATTTTGTGGGTCAATCTCGTGACCGATGGACTGCCTGCGATGGCATTGGGCGTGGACCGTGCGGAACGTGACGTCATGCAACAGGCGCCCCGTGGGCGACAAGAGAGTATTTTTGCAGGGAGATTGGGCTGGAAGATTGTATCTAGGGGCATCATGGTCGGCATTTGTACGATTATTCCGTTTGCGTTACTGTTGGCGGAAGATACGGCGGACACACTTTCGCATGCACAAACGGTGGCGTTTGCTACGCTCGTGATGGCACAGCTCATTCATGTGTTCGATTGTCGCAGCAGCCGTTCTATTTTTCACCGCAATATTTTTGGCAATCCGTGGTTGCTCCTCGCCGTCGCTTCTTCCGTTGCATTGCTTCTGGTCGTTATGTACTATCCGCCACTGCAAACGGTATTTCAAACCGTCTCGCTTTCGTTGCGCGATTGGGCATTGGTGCTTGTTTTTGCTGCGTTGCCGACGTTTTTATTCGGGATTGGGAGTGTGTGGGCTGGGGCGAAACAGGCGCAAAAACAGGCGATACAAGGATAAGCGAGACGTTTGTATGTGACATCATCGCGTGGGGGAGCGGAGTAGGCATGTCTCGCCGTGCGGGACGTATTTTTTAACACAGGTGCAAAATGAGCATGTATCACTTTTTCAGACGTTGCCGATAAGGGGCATGCGCATTCCTTATGATAAGGCGGAGGGATTTTTTCTCCTTCTGCGTGCATCGGAATGCGTGCGACGTCTGATTTTTTATGTACAAAATAAGGTTGGGCATGCGTATGGCGGGCGACGGAAGAGAGGACGGTGTTCTTACATACTATTTTTGGCGACATCCGTGGAAAAATATCGTATTCAACGGTATAATGGCAGTAGTTGCGCTTTTATTTTGTCCATTACACCGAAGCTGGCAAGATTGCACTAAAAAATACACAAAAGAAATGTGAGAAGGAGCGAACATGACGACGGAATCAAATCGAATTGAGTATAAACGTATGCTCACAGATAAATTTGAAAAGGAAATTGTAGCTTTTCTAAATTACCATGAAGGTGGAATCCTCTACATTGGCATCGATAAAAATGGTGACATCGTGGGGGTTGAAAATGCAGATCAATGTCAACTAAAAATAGTAGATAGAATTAAAAATAATATATTGCCAAATGCGCTCGGCCTTTTTGACGTTGTTTTGGAGAAGATAGAAAATAAACCGATCATTAAAATAATTGTTTCAAGTGGGACGGAGAAACCTTATTATATTAAAGGGTATGGAATGTCTCCGAATGGATGTTATTTGCGTATTGGAAGTGCTGCACAGCCGATGACAACTGCGATGATTGATGAGATATATGCAAAGCGAGTGAGGAAAATTACACTTGGAAATATTCCGTCCCCGCGCACTGATCTTACCTTTGAACAGCTCAAGATCTATTATGAAGAAAAAGGACTGAAACTTGGCGGGAATTTCAAAAGAAATCTTGATTTGTTGTTGCCAGATGGCGGGTATAATTACGTTGCTTATTTGCTTTCTGATAGCAATGGAACATCCATAAAAGTTGCAAAATATGCTGGAAAGGATAAGGTAGACTTAGTTGAAAATGACGAATATGGCTATTGTTCGCTCATTAAAGCGACAAATAGAGTACTGGATAAACTTGCAATCGAAAATAAAACGTTTGTAAAGATAACGCCAAAGGCACGACTAGAAAAGAACATGGTGGATCGGGTTGCGCTACGTGAGGCGGTGATCAATGCGATTGTTCACAATGATTATACGAGGGAAGTGCCACCTGTCTTTGAGATTTATTCGGATAGGATTACAATTACGTCGTATGGTGGTCTGGTTGAAGGATTGGCAAAGGACGATTTTTTGAGCTGTCTTTCAATGCCAAGAAATAGAGAGCTTATGCGTGTTTTTAGAGAT
>JAULZZ010000093.1:0-12302 GCA_032117095.1 Paenibacillus sp. | reverse complement strand
TAGATCAAAATCTTCTTATATCGGTTGGGGATACGGCGATTGTATTTCTGATAAATCCTCGGAGCTCCGTTGGGTTGAGGAAGAGGAATAAGCACTCAAGGGGATAGTAGGGAGGACGCGAAAAACAATAGCATGTAAAAAAAGAAACTCATGTTCTTTTTTGTAATGAAATCCCGATCCGTATGAAAATGAAAAACATCACATCATAGGAGAAATCACACCATGTCTATGAAAATCACAACACGAAAAATTTCATCTTTTCTCCTTGCGGTCATCGTAGCAACAGCAAGTTTGATGAGCATCGACGCAGCACGCATGCAACCGATCAAAACCATGCCGGAAGGACCAAACTTCCCAACACGGGGCGCGGGAAACATTCCCATAACGGGTTCGATGAACCTTCCTGCGAGCTACGTTGCCCCCGTGACGATGACGATATATACGGTGGCGCAAACCGCAAAAAAACGGTGTGGTCGAGGTGCGGACAATCCATGCGTACAATTTTTAGAAAAGAACCATCCCGCTGAGCTAAAAGAAATAGGGAATACGATTAAACAACACGGGGGCGGCAAAAAAGTCTCTTTTGTACCCCTTTGTCGATCGTTGATTACGCTTTTGACGGAAGGACTTGAAACCTACTGCGAATCGCTAGAAAAAAGCCCTACGATAAAGGGGGCGCTTTCGTTTTCTGGGGGCGGGCGATCCGTTCATGCCCAAAAAACAGACGGCTACTGGGCAGGACAACTGTTCCACTATATTAAGCGCTGGACACAAAATCAGACGGCGCATGCCTTATGCACCGCACATGTGCGTGTGCTCCGCCCATACAGTTCCGAACAATTTATCCGTGCGCTAGAACAATTTTGTGAGCAGTTGAAACCGCCTGCTGCATCATGGGGATCGAATCCGAACAGCACACCCCAAAAGCGGAATCCTGCTCATACGCAGCAGGCGTACAACCGCCAAAAAGAAAATTCCACAAAAGTACTAGAAAAACTAAGAAAAAATGATCGAGTTGCGTATGATGCACTCATAGAATATACCGGAGCTGGGGCAAGCAAAATGAACTTTTGCATGCGCGGGGGAGCTGCCTGCTCGGAAAACGATCAAAAAACGATTCAGGCCATTTCGCAAGCACTTTCTCAAAGCACGATCGAAAACATGGTGCTCTACCGTGGTGGCGGATATAGCTTGATTGGCAAAGAAGAGGAACAAAAAATAAAAAGGGGCGAGATCACACATCTCGTAGGGAAACGCATACAAGATCGTGCGTTTATGAGTACGACGAGCAATGACAAGCTCACACAAGCACGGGGCATGCGCATTCCATTACACGACGTGTTGTTGGTGATCGACGTACCTGCTGGAACAGAAGGACTCGTGCTCGAACCGATTTCGTCGATTCCATCGGAGAAAGAAGTGCTACTACAACGCAACACGACATTAGAAGTCACGCATGTCGAAAAATTGAGCAGTGGCACATTCGTGGCGTACACGAAGGTCATTCCAAAACAAAAACTACCCCGCAGTACACCGTAATACAAATGGGTATTTTGGTTCCGTAGAACTCAAATCTTGCATGTATTTGAGACTCTTTGCATAGAACCGATCCTTCCTTAGATTGTGCTATAATTTCATCCAACGAAAAACCCCGATCCCTTTGCATTGTGCTTAGGTTTCGGGGTTTTCGTTTTTCTGGAAAATGAAATTGGTTGAAAATTACTGTGCTTTCCCTTAAAAGGAATTGCTCAACGCGGAAAAAAATCAGTTAAACTGGTTTTCTCTTTAACGTTCGAATGGCAATCTCGTGATCTACCAGCAATTCTTTGATAGATTTATGTTCTTCACGAATTTCATTTAATATCGACAACGTTTCATTGTGGTACTCAGAGAGCTTGGCGGTCTGAGTAAGGATCACATCAACCCTAGTGTCAAGCTTGTCGACATCAGTCCTAAGCTTGTCGACATCAGTCCTAAGCTTGTCGACATCAGTCCTAAGCTTGTCGACATCGGATCTAAGCTTGTTGACATCGGATCTAAGCTCGTTGACATCGGATCTAAGCTTGTTGACATCGGATCTAAGCTCGTTGACATCGGATTTGAGCGTACTGACATCAGTTTCAATCGCTGTAACCTTTGTCAGTATCAACTCTAGCATTTGACGATCGTTCACCAGCATTCAACCCCTTCATCATCATCGTGTCATAACTACAAAAGCTTTGCTAACAATCCGATTGGTTGCTGAACAACAGCTTGATAATAAATGAAGTATATCATGCAAGACACAATAAATCAAAGTTGAGTCTTTGGTTTACGCTAGAATATGAGTTCCCCCCATTCATATACATATCGTTTTGCAAATCGATAAACACACGTTCATTGTACCTGCACGCATGCATAAAAAACAAGATGTCCTCCTAGTACACTAGGAGGACAGCGCTTGGCGACATAAAGTCTTATCATAGTAACCTACAAACTTTGGTTGTGCTAGAATTCGTTTGTAGGCTTGCACACTGTACGAGCCTATGAGTCATATTTCCCTGCCATCTTTGGTTGTGCTAGAATTCGTTTGTAGGCTTGCACACTGTACGAGCCTATGAGTCATATTTCCCTGCCATCTTTGGTTGTGCTATAATAAAGAGGGAATGGGTACATGAATTTTATAGGTCATATTTCCCTGCCATCTTTGGTTGTGCTATAATGTGGCGTTCGGACACCAAGTCGATATATACGTCATATTTCCCTGCCATCTTTGGTTGTGCTATAATGAAAAGTGTTTCTGCATTAGAACCTGTTGCGTCATATTTCCCTGCCATCTTTGGTTGTGCTATAATGAAGATACTGTTTCAACTGCGGTGAGTTGTGTCATATTTCCCTGCCATCTTTGGTTGTGCTATAATCTTTGCTAGCTTGAAACCACCACGACCATTGTCATATTTCCCTGCCATCTTTGGTTGTGCTATAATGTATAAAAACTGGGATACTGCACGGATACGGTCATATTTCCCTGCCATCTTTGGTTGTGCTATAATATTTTAATTGTGCCTTTGTTGAGATAAAGAGTCATATTTCCCTGCCATCTTTGGTTGTGCTATAATCAATACGAGGTAAAGGTGATAAAGACGAGGGTCATATTTCCCTGCCATCTTTGGTTGTGCTATAATGTGCCGTCGTGGGCGTCGTGGGCGTCGTATGTCATATTTCCCTGCCATCTTTGGTTGTGCTATAATTGAAGCAACGCAAAGACCTGTACATTCTCAGTCATATTTCCCTGCCATCTTTGGTTGTGCTATAATAATCCTCATCGGTGCTCCCGTAAAACAGGAGTCATATTTCCCTGCCATCTTTGGTTGTGCTATAATTTTAACCCCTGCGTCTTTGAGTCGCATGCAGTCATATTTCCCTGCCATCTTTGGTTGTGCTATAATGTGGGCGCACGCTATGGGTTGGTGGAACGGGTCATATTTCCCTGCCATCTTTGGTTGTGCTATAATCAAAAATTGTCGAAAGATATTGAATATAGTGTCATATTTCCCTGCCATCTTTGGTTGTGCTATAATCATCATAATTTGCATTGATGATGTTTTTGTGTCATATTTCCCTGCCATCTTTGGTTGTGCTATAATTCCATGCAATGTATGCGTCTTTGCCGTATAGTCATATTTCCCTGCCATCTTTGGTTGTGCTATAATTACGACGCGGACGCCACGACGAGCCCACACGTCATATTTCCCTGCCATCTTTGGTTGTGCTATAATCTCTACGGCGATCTTCTGCGCCAATACATAGTCATATTTCCCTGCCATCTTTGGTTGTGCTATAATGAGTGCTGGACGATATCACGCAGCGGCAAGGTCATATTTCCCTGCCATCTTTGGTTGTGCTATAATAGGGAGACCGTGCAGACCTATACGAACAGGGTCATATTTCCCTGCCATCTTTGGTTGTGCTATAATAACCGGCTCTGTCTCAGTTACCGTCACTAGGTCATATTTCCCTGCCATCTTTGGTTGTGCTATAATTATATCTTGGAACAACTGTACTATGCGTTGGTCATATTTCCCTGCCATCTTTGGTTGTGCTATAATAATCGCAATCGATGTGAACAATGTATTCGGGTCATATTTCCCTGCCATCTTTGGTTGTGCTATAATCAAGTGCTACAATTGTCTCGTTGGAAACAAGTCATATTTCCCTGCCATCTTTGGTTGTGCTATAATGGGACGATAATGCGGGATCGTGGAGCGTCAGTCATATTTCCCTGCCATCTTTGGTTGTGCTATAATGCAATCATGTTTTTTTCTGTGAAACCTTTCGTCATATTTCCCTGCCATCTTTGGTTGTGCTATAATCTAAATCTTTATGTATAAACTCGTTATATTGGTCATATTTCCCTGCCATCTTTGGTTGTGCTATAATGCATCCCACGAAAAACCCCGATCCCTTCGCATTGTGCCTAGGTTTCGGGGATTTCGTTTTTCTGAAAAATGAAATCTGTTCTTCTCATTTTGCACATCCTCGATGCTTTTTTACAAATCAATGACGGTTCGATCACCAATCTTTTCTTCATGCACGGTTCTCGTCCCGATGAATACGAACATTCCAGCGTATTGTTTTTCCGTCACTTGCAAACCGCGTACTTTCCCTTTGCGAGGCAAATTACTGTTTAGCCGTTGGAGATGCTTTGCTACGGCGTCTTTGCCGTTACATATACGACTATAAATGGACAATTGCAACATGTCATAGCCGTCGTCGAGGAGAAACTTTCGAAAACGTGCAGCAGCACGGCGTTGCTCTTTAGAAAGTGTCGGCAAGTCGAACATGACAAGGATGCGCATAAATCGGTTACTCATAGCGGTGGCGTTGAATGGGGATCAATTGGGGGAGGACAAGTAGCGCAGGGTCTAACGCACGACAAGCCGTAACAAAACTTTTTAACATTACATCCATCGCATGCATCACACTACATTCCTCCTTTTGAATTAAGATCGTACTGTGCAACAGGCCAGTAAGTTCAGATTTCAGTGAGGGGGTCAGTCCGTCGGAGATGTCATGGTGCAGTAACCACTGCGCTAAAAACAAGTCTACTAGCGGGCGATACGGTTCTAAAAAGTCATCAATTAAGTTAAATGAATTTAATTCGCTTTCGTGATTGATGCCAATCGCAGGGATAAAGCCGTATTCTGCCACGGCACGTGCCAGTGCTGCACGGAGCACGGCATACCCATAATTTAGCACCCCATTTCGTTTATCTATCGGATCGCGTCGACGCAAAGTAAAGTCGAACACCGCACGAAAATGAATTCGCGCGGCGACTGCTTCACGGTTTGTCGGATCCCCCGATCCAACAGATCCTATAATTTCCCGTAGTTCATCGGCGGTCTGCATGTCGCCAGAAAGTGCACAACACCGCGCTTGATTTTCAATCTTCTGACGAATGATGCGTTGCCATATGCGTTTTTGAAACGGACGGGGCATTTCCCATTGCATGCGGATGACTTGAAGTTGTCGGGAATGGTTGGCATACGGAGTCAACAACCCCGACGGCATGTGTTTTTCATCACAGACGATGACCACGATGTTGCGCACGGACGCTTCGCGCAGTACGTGCACACTCAGGCGAATGGAGGGGTCTTCTAACGTGATCGTTGCGATGTCTTCTAGCGGAATCGTGATTTTTTCTCCTGCCTGCTCCACGACGAGTTGCCTATTTTTCACAGAGAGTGCACTCGGATTACTGATGCGAACGCTCCGAAAAGCCAAGGCGACGCTCCCCTTTCACGAGAGAGTAATTCCCTAATACATCTACGACATATTTATCGAACGACACGACGCCTGTTTTTATACCTAAACCTTCCCAACGACCTTCTTTTTTACCACTTGAGCGATCGTGGGACAAAATGCTAATCCCTGCACTCCCCCGATGTGTTGTTTTATAGTAGCCAAAATATACGCTTTCTTTTGTTTGTAATCGCACCACATCGTTCGGGTACAGTGAAAAACAAAAGCGATACGACACATCCATCATCGTCCACTCCGTCTCCGGTTTATGGGCGGCGATCGCCCGCTCGGGCAATGTCGCTTTTACCGTATCGGCGACATAGATGGGCACGATATAATATTTTCCTTTTTTCTCAAAAATATCGACACGTACCATAGCATCGTTTTCCGCAATGCCCCGCCCCTGATGCACACGCACCCCCGCCAATGACGGTTCTATCAGCTTAACACTGCGAATTTCTGGTCCCAAACCTTCTCTTCCCTCTTTTAATGGCTTACGAGGATATTGCCCATTTTGGATCGCTTTTTTCAAATCCGCGGTGCCCACGAGCCACGCATACACCGCTTCTTTGAGTTTAGGATCTTCTCCGTAAATTGCCTCGACTTTTGCTTGCGCATCTTTTGGTGAAAACGTCTTGTGCTCTCCGACGATAGACGATAGTGTGGTTTTCTTCACTTTTATTTCTTTGGTATCGCGCCAACGCAATCCTTTCACAGTGTCTTCATGCGCTTTGCCGTTGATTTTTCTGGTTGGCGCACGGGAGACGAACAAGGGGCGTATCCATTTTTTTTCTTGCTCGGTGATTTCGTGGTATTGACTCAGGCTGCACTGATCGAGGAGCTCCCAAGGAGTCAGCGCACTTTTTTCAGGGGCCTGTTCGCCTGTTTTTTCCTTGCGGGGATCAATCCCAAAGCGACAAAGCACTTCTTTGCGAAAGTCGTTCCAAGGAAGAGGGAATCTTTCATCGCGATCGTATTGCGTGATGAGATACGTATCTTCTAAAATTCCCCCAGTTTCTGGATCAATGACATGTTCATTTACTTTGGTGCCATACAATTCTTTTCTTTTGTGATGGATTGAAATGCGATGCATTTTTTTCTCATCTGCTACTGCAATGAGGATCGCATCGAGTGCGTGATGCACATCTTCGGTGCGGTCTTTGAGCTTTTTTAGACCGTAGTGCGTGCGTAAGAACGCCGTCAATTGCCCGTTGACACAGACGACCTTGTTATTTTCGATGATCAAATGATTGCGTACAAAGTTCGTGAAAAAGCGTGCAATATAGCGTGTGTCGTTCAAATGCCGCGACATAAAGTCCTTTTTTTCTTCCTGATTTAGGGATTTTCGCAGTAGATTCATTCGTTTTTTGTAGGGGAGGTTATCGACAAACCCTTCAAACCACGCCCATTTTTCTGTATTGTCTCCGAACCATTCATACGGTGTGCGATTGCCTTTGTTGCGATTTTCACGTTGCAACACGAGGACTTTGTTCATATAAGAATCGTCCATCGTGCGGCTCATCGGTAAGATGTGATCGACTTCCACATACCCCGTCTCTTTGGGTTCAAACAAGCGATCGAGATCGATTGTTTCTCCAGAGTATACGCATTTACAATTTTGTTCTTTATATAGTTTGTATTTCATTGCATCGAATGGTTTAGCATCCCGATTTTTGAACAATGGAAAATTGTTTTTTAAATCGTCCTTGACTTTTTGATTTTTTTCTCGATTTTCCTCGATTTTCTTTTTGATTTTTCCTCGCTCATCAAATGGTTTGGATAACTCACGGGCGACTTCGATGTGTACCGCTTCGGGGGTACCGTATGTGCGTACCATCGCATTGAGCACTTTTCGTGCCTGAGTTAAGGCGCGGAGCACGACTGGATTGCGCACTTCATCCGTCGGGATGGGCGGCAGCAACCGATGTTTGACATGCGTTTGATCACGGAAATCATACCCTGCTTGCGCACAAGCTTTGTCATAGGTCAGTCCATTTTCTAAAAAAGGAAGCAACTTTGCATATGCTTTATAAGACAGGTTTGCGGGTTTTGAAAAATTCAAAGGTTTTAATGCAACGATCGCACTGTCGTCAAAACAAAGTTGTCGCATCCCGTCTTCTAATTCGTCATCGTTTTTGCATAACGTCAAGATGTCTCCGAGCGCATCGAACATAGCAGGTTGTTCGACAAGGGATTGCCATGTCGAGGGATGGTCCGTTGCGAGTGCACTTTTGACTGCATGATAAAACTTCATCCGCATGACGACAGCGGTCTCAGGGTCGTCTTTTTTCTTTGTCTTTGTAGTATTGTCAGCTTTTTTAGTCGGATAGGTGATCCCATGAAACGTGACCGTATCGGGGAGTTGGAGTGCTTTGCGAATGCTTTTGTAGGTGACCTCTTTTTGATCAAGTACCAGTGCGATCAGCGTGTGGCGTTGTGTAGCGGTCAAATACATTGCGTTGCCGTTTTCATCGGGAGTAGAACGTATTTTTCCGTCTTGCACCAGACGTAAATTATTGATTTTCTGTAGCATCACCGCACGTTCGCTCGAATAACTGTGTTTTGGCGCACGGTTTTCGTTCTTTTCAAACGTACATTTTCCAATGAGCCGTTCTAACGTAGCCCGACTGGCAAACGGACGTTGCCGAAAAGCGATGTCCATGTACTGTTCTTCTAGTTCTAATGAGGCGTATGGATTGCCAAAATGCCGTTGAGATGCAAAGAGCAGTTGCGCCTCCTCGTGTACCATCGTACGATCCATGTGATATTGATGATTCCCGTGACGATTGCGCTTATATTTGGCATAGGCTGCATGCTTGGCGATCGTTTCGCCAACCGTCCGATAAGCACCTTCGTGTTGTTTTTCTCGCAACAATGCAATGCCACGGCTCACTTGTTTGCTTTCCTCTGCCGCTTTCTTGTCAGTTTTTTGGTCTTCTGCTTGTTTTTGGGCAGTTTCCGCAACCTGTTCTACACGACGATTGGAACGATATCCACGGCGTTTAGCAAGATGGATGAGCACACGTGTCCATTCCCACGGTTCGAGTAGGGTGTCTAGCGCTTGTGCGCGCAGTTTCCATACAGAGTGTTCCTTTTCGTGCACCATATTCATTTTTTCCAAAAAAGCATCCGAAGACGTAAACAATCCCGCCTTCACGAACAATGCACGAATGTCCTCCATGCGCAAAGCACGTCGACGTAATCGTCGGCGTTGTCCGCGGGCGTCTCTCCGAGGCACATTAAGGGATTCGCCTGTTTTTGGCATTTCTGCCGTTTCAAAGATGCGCACCCCAAAATCTACGATGCGCCCTTTTTGTAAATCCAGTATGGACCAGCCACAGCTGGCGATCCCAATATCTAATCCAAATCGATACGCCACAAGGCACACCTCCCCATTCATGTACATATCGTTTTGCAAATCGATAACACACGTTCATTGTACCTGCACGCATGCATAAAAAACAAGATGTCCTCCTAGTACACTAGGAGGACAGCGCTTGGCGACATAAAGTCTTATCATAGTAACCTACAAACTTTGGTTGTGCTAGAACCTCTTTTATAATACGCTATACAAAACACACTGTCAACAGCATTCCAAAACTTTTTCACCTTCCTTAGAAAGGATCATCCCCTATGCGTCTGCTCGTCATCGGTGATTTGCATTACGCCCAACCCCGTGCGCCCGCCCCCGCGACATGGACGGCTGCTCGTGATACGTTTTACACCGCATTTATGCGAACGATTCACGCCATACAGGCGGATTACGTCGTGGCACTCGGCGATGCGACCCAACACGGCTTTGTCACAGAATGGGAACAGATGACGGTTGCCTACAACGTGACGTCCCGCCCGATACGCTATATTTTGGGCAACCACGATACGATGCACGTGCCGAAATGTACCCTCGTCGCCGTCTCGGGGCAGCCACGCACCGCATTGCAGGAAACATCGTGCGCATGGTTGCTTTTTTTGGACACGACGCAGGAGGCATCCTCGCAGGGATGGGGGGGTGTATTGGACGCCTCCCAGCGCGCATTATGGGCGCACGCAGTGGCACATTGTGGGAATAAGCCGTTGCTCGTTTTCGGGCATCACTCCGTCTATGACACGACGGCGTATTCTACCTTTCCGTACTTATCGATCGAACCGACGACGCCACTTGACTATATTTTTCGCCCCCCATTGCGCGGTGGGCTGTACTTTTGTGGGCACAATCATCGGCATTCTATTTTCCAGCGTGCCCCGTGGACGTTCGTCCAAACGGCCGCCGTCTTAGATGCCCCTGCGGTGCGGATCGTCGACATCGACCGTACGGCGGTACGTATCAAAACGTTGTCTTTTGCCAACGAGCCTTGGAGCGCCCTCGCCCCCCTTGTCCGCGCAGGCATGCCCGCCTATGCATACAATGACGACTGGTGTGGGCAACAGACGGACCACCAGCTCGTTTTGCCCCTTGCCCCTTTGTGATTCCCCGTATACTAGCTCGTCTGCGTTGGTTCGTCTATACGGAGGGTGTCCGTTTACGTCATCATGTCTCTCATACGCACCCTTAAGGAAACATTCCAAACACTAAGGAGGCCGTTTATAGGAAAGGGCGAGGGTTTGTATTGGAACACAACACGGATGCGCACAAATAAAAGAAGCCGATCGACGAGCGACCGGCTTCTTTATTTAGGGTATCGCAGGCTTCGCAGGCAAACCACGCATCCCAGAGGAGGAGGAGGAGCTGGGTTCGTGAGCAAAAACAGTGGCTTGCCACGACTGTAAGCAAAGCAACATCAACGATACCATCAATAACATGAAAACTTTCCGTCTGAGTGCACGATTTCGTCGCATAAATCCCTCTCCTCATCATAGGTTGTATTCACAATTTACAGAAAAAATGTGATGGAGTCAATTCCATTTTGCGTGCGTGAATTTTATGGATGCAACGGATGTAGACGGGATAAAATGCTGGTGGGACGCCTCTCCACTAATTTTTTTGTGCGTGCATTTGAGTTCTGCATTCTTTTTGTATATAATGAATCTGTTCGCTAGATGTGCGAGCATGGATGCGGGTGTAGTTCAATGGCAGAACTCCAGCTTCCCAAGCTGGTGGCGTGGGTTCGATTCCCATCACCCGCTTTGTTAAGTGTAAGTACGCACAGTGCGTTGTGCCCCCTTATCATCAGGCGAGGCAGCGGTTTTAACATCAGACAAGTGGACGACCTGTTCTTCCCGATGCGGGAGGGTCAGGCGTTTTTTGTGAAAGGGTGGAACATACCATGCGCGAACAGATCGCCCAATTGCGTGACGAAGCACAACAAGAGATTGAGCAGGTTACGGAGCTGACCGCTTTACAACAATGCCGTGTCACCTATCTCGGAAAAAAAGGCAGACTTACTCAGGTGATGCGTGCGTTGGTGTCGTTGCCTGCAACGGAGCGACCCCACATCGGACAGCTTGCCAATGACGTCCGTGTGCACATCGAGCAAGCGATCGACCGCAAGGAGCAACAGTTGTTGCATACACAGACGCAGCGTCGTTTGGCGACGGAGACGATCGATGTGACGTTTCCAGGACGCAAGCGATACGGCGGGACGATCCACCCCCTGCGCCAAATCATTGAGGAGATCGAAGACATTTTCCTAGGGCTCGGCTTTACGATCGCCGAAGGACCCGAAGTCGAAACAGACTATTACAATTTCGAAGCACTCAACTTGCCCGTCGACCATCCGGCGAGAGACATGCAAGACTCGTTTTATATGAGTGCAGATTTGTTGTTGCGTACGCAGACATCGCCGGTACAAGTGCGAACATTGCAACAACGACAAGGCGAAGTGCCTGTGAAGATTATTTGTCCGGGTAAGGTGTATCGCCGTGACGACGACGACCCGACGCATTCGCATCAGTTTATGCAGATTGAAGGCTTGGTCGTCGATACCGATGTACGCATGAGCGATTTGCGGGGCACGTTGTTGCATTTTGCCCGCCAAATGTTCGGACATGACACCCATATGCGCATGCGTCCGAGTTTTTTTCCGTTCACGCAACCGAGTGTAGAAATCGATGTCACCTGTTCGGTATGCCATGGTGAAGGGTGTCGCGTGTGCAAACACAGTGGGTGGATTGAGATTTTGGGCGCAGGGATGGTGCATGCGCATGTGCTCGAACACAGTGGCTATGACCCGACACGGGTGCGTGGGTTTGCGTTTGGTCTTGGGGTAGAGCGCATTGCGATGTTGCGCTATGGCATCGAAGACATTCGTCATTTTTATACGAATGATCTGCTGTTTCTCCAGCAATTCACGAGACGGTAGAGGGGGAGAGTCCACACATGCAGTTGTCATTTTCATGTCTTACAGGGTACGTCGATATCCACGGGTTTACGTCAGAGCAAATTGCCGACAAGCTTACCCAAGGGGGCATCGAAGTCGAACGCATCGTGCGCAGACCGCACGTAGCCGGCGTCGTCGTCGGGCGTGTCGTCACAAAAACTCCCCATCCCAATGCGAGCAAACTCAACGTGTGTACCGTGGATG
>JAULZZ010000092.1:0-4494 GCA_032117095.1 Paenibacillus sp. | reverse complement strand
ATGCATCCAGGGGATTTAGAGGGGCGTTAAGGGTTTGACATGCGTCGTATGCAGACGAGCCAAAAGCACACCGTAGCAAGTGTCTGGGGAGGATGTCGTCTAGGCCTCGCCTGCTGCATGTGACCCGTCCCAAACGACCACGTACTGCGCTTCAATGTTACGGTGAAAAGACGCAGGAACAGTTGACCACTGGTGCACTTCAACGAGCATCGGCAAGGGGCTGTTTTGCAGGGCTTCTTCCAGCGCACACGCTCCCTCTACCGCGCGACTTGCATCGTTTGGATGGCGCAACACCAAGTCCAAGTCGCTCCCCTCATGTCCCCCTCCCGTTACACGACTGCCATACGCCCACACCTGTGCCTTTGGTACATGCTGTGCCAGCAACGTTTGCAACGTGTGCAAATGCCGTGGCAACAATCTTAGATGGGACAAATCAAGTTGTGGCATCGAACACCCCCTGTATTTTAAACGCCAATTGGCGCACATCTTGCAAATATTGGGACAAGAACTGCAACGTCTCGTTGGCAAACCCTTCGTCATCATCGTGTGCGGTGTTGTTGCGGTTCGTGCGGTAGTGTAGCCACCGCTCAACAGGCAGCGCATCCATAAGACCGTGTTTGCCTGCATGGCGCAACACATCGTTAAACACGAGTGCATCCACACTGCGGGGGGAGCCACCGTAGGCTTTGAGTGCTTTGCGTAGCAATTTTCCCGTCGTTTCTAGCGAAAGCTCTTGATGGCAGCATTCCGATAAAGATCAAAAAGCACGTCATCGTGCGCACGGTGTTGTTCGATCACAAGCAAAGCTTTTTCTAACGTTTGGGCGGTACGCAAAAGTTGCTCCACATTCAGTGTCATCAGCATTCCCCATAAAATTATAAGTTTTTAGAAACCCACTTAATCATCTCATCAAGCGCGAATAACTTCCCTCACAGCACACGGCATGTAGGAAACTGTTATCGCATGATTCCCCTCGTACATCCCCTCATGAAGCGTGAGCGAAAAATCATTTCATCTGTCCCTTATTTTGGTCGTACTTTTAATGCACACGAATACGATGGTGGACTTTCGTGGTGCGTGGCGCATGGCGTGTGTGCTAGGAGATGACGCATGGTCATCGCTTTCATGATACTACACAAAGGGTTTCCTGAATAGTTTGTGATATAAATTTTATAAAATTTTAAAGTGAACAAAAAAATACGATAAAATAGAAGTTTTATCATTGTGAATGTGCGTCTGTTTTCATGATTGATACTAAACACTGATTGGATACAGGAATCCTATCGGTTAAAAAGCACAATGATTTCTTGTAAAATGGGACCCTTGGCATGGACGTTTTTAATCAGTGTTTAGTATGACGTATATTTTAAGAGGTTTTATGATTTTTGTGCAACATGCAAAAAAAATTTTCATACGCCAACTTTTACTGACACACATGCTGTCACAATCGTCTGGTAAAATACGTTTTATGCGGGTCTAATCACGGAGGCTATTTGACGATCTAGGGACGACGAATAGGGGATAAGCACACCTTTCATACGGATACATCAGGAGATGGGGGGGAGGGATTTTGGATGAAAAGAGAACTGTTACTGAATTTATTTCGTATTGTGACACTCATTCAAGGAAAGCCAGGTATCAAGGCGCATGAGATCGCGGAAAGTTGTGAAATTTCTACGCGGTCGGTGTATCGGTACTTAGACATTTTGAGTGGCTTGCATATCCCTGTGACGAGCAGTGGCTACGGACAAGGATACCGATTTATTGGGACGTTTGCGATGTTTCCACTGGATTGGACTGAAGAAGAAAAGCTCGCTTTTTCGCTGTTGCCGATGGTTCATGCGCATGTCCCCTCGCTATTGCCTGCGAGTTTTAAGTCGAGCATGGAGAAGATGATGGCGGTGTACCGCATGAAGGATGCACAGCGTGAGGAGGATTCTGAAGATTTTTCCTCGATTATTCGCATGGCAACACCACTATATCACGAATCTACACAGCCGTATCTTATTCCACTGATGCAAGCCGCGGTGTTGCGGTTGACGGTTGAGGTGGCGTATCACACCCAAAGTCGCGATGAGCTGTCACAGCGAAAGATTGATCCGTACTACTTGGTACCGCGTAAACAACGTTTTTATTTGATTGGGTATTGTCACACCGCCAAAGAGGTGCGGACGTTTCGCGTGAGTCGTTTTCACGACGTGACCATCACCACACGGGCATTCGAAAAAAATGGATTTAAGGTGCAACAGTTTTTGGAACATACGTGGTCGATTCATCGCGGGGATGCATGTATTTTTTTTCGTGTGAAGTTTAGTCCTGCTGTTGCACGCTACATCAAAGAAGAGGAATTTTATATTTCTCCGAAGTTGACGGATCTCCCTGATGGGGGATTGCTGTTCGAGGTCACTTTGAACCACGACCGTGAATTTTTGGCATGGTTATACCAGTATGGTTCGGAAGCCGAGTTGTTGGAGCCCGTTACGTATCGCCAACACATGCGCGAGCTGTTGTGCCAATGGCAAAAGGTATATGAGGAGTGAGGGGGGCGGTAGTTGTCAAGATAGTTGTCGCTTTATCGCAAAAACTATACGACTGTTGGGATGGAGATTTCAAGCACCGTATGCCGACCATAACAAGCTTGGATAAACGAACTTTTCCATTTCCAAAAATGCAGTGTCACACGAATACAGCTCAAGCATCGGGATAGATCGATCGTGTGCCCCAGGCGAGATTGTCCTACTTGGCTGCGCCTTCGTCAAGGCACGTGCTTTGCCTTCCAGGACTTCGTCCCTTCAGCCTTGACTTCGTGTGATGCCCTTTATAGAGGTGCCCTGATGTAACCGATCTTCATAGAGGCCAGAGTGACTGTTTTTCCACGATGCAACTTTTTCAGAAACTGAATAAAATTTATCGAATCAAAACTTGAAAAAGGCTTCATTACGGGATTTTCTAAGTGTATTCCCCGCGTGTGCGGGGGTGGGTGGGGATATATAAAAACAATCAAGGAGATGGGGGAAGTGGAACAAGAAAAGAGGTATGCAGGATTTTGGATTCGGGTAGTTGCGTACATTATTGATTATGTGATCATTAATTTCACTGTTTATTATTGCGCCGTTTTTTTTCTGAGTATTGCAATTAATAAAAGTTTATTAAAGGGGATTTCTATAATGAAGATGACAATTGAGACAACTTTGATGGAGATGATGATAATTGAGCCTAGTCCTTCAGCGGATATTGTAACGGGGATGATAGGAACTGAAGTAAAGTTAGGCGCTTCTATTATCGTGCTTGCAACTTATGTGTTTTTCTTTAGACTTTTGAAAAATAAAGGATATACCCCTGGGAAAAAAATGGTTGGTATTCAGATCATTCATGAAGATACGCATCCCTTGACGTATAGAACGCTGTTGATACGAGAAATTCTCGGGAAATTTTTGTCTCTCGCAGTATTGGGTATCGGATATCTCACCATCGCCGTTCATCCAGAAAAAAAAGCGTTGCATGATATCGTGGCAAAAACGTACGTCGTATACAAACGCACCGTGTAATACTAATACTAAACACTGATTGAATACATCCATCCTATTGGCTAAAAATCCCTTTGTTTTCTCATAAAAGGTAGACCTCTGCATAGATGTTTTTAATCCGTGTTTAGTCTGAGCGTGACTAAAGAATCCAATGTCAACAGGTTAAGCGCTTCCCTGAAAATGTTGAAAATAAAAGAAGATCTAAAAAAAGCTTGATGTCTTGAGAAAAACCGATCCTCCCTGATTCATCCATCTCCGAGATCATCCGCTTAACCTGTTGACATTGCTAAATAATCTCCTAACAACACACCAGCGAAACGCTATAAATGTACCAACCCGCTTACTCTGTAAACAGACGGCATTGTTGTGGTATCATGGTATTCAGAAGAAATAAAGACTCACTGAGAGGTCAAATGTGGGGGATGAAGCAACTTTCATTTTTTCAGAAGATAAATGATGATAACAATTGTGCAAAGCAGCTGAACCGATGGAAAAGGTACAACGATGGAGCAATTTCGAGCAATCTTGAAACGTATGAGAAGAGGCATTTCCCAGCAAATCGGGTGGAAGCAACAATGAATTGCGGTGTGTATGTTCAAGGAAATAATGGAGGGAAACCGATGAAAGAGATCTTCATTGGGATTAGCGATTTCGAGAAGTTCCAACAAAACGACAGTTACTACGTGGACAAAAGTTTGTTTATCCGGGAAATGATCGACTTGCGCAGTGAGGTGTTGCTCATCCCACGCCCAAGACGGTTTGGCAAAACGCTCAACATTTCCATGTTGCAGTATTATTTTGAACGCAGTGAAGAGAACCGCCAAGGATTGTTCACGGATCTGGCGATTTGGCAACAGGGGGAGAAATATACGCAGTTGCAAGGCACGATGCCCGTCATCTTCGTTTCGTTCAAGGATGCCAAAGGAGCGACGTGGGAAGACGTGTATCGTAAATTAAAAAATGTAAT
>JAULZZ010000091.1:0-8259 GCA_032117095.1 Paenibacillus sp. | reverse complement strand
GAAAATGCAGGGAGCGATGCGACAGTCGGTACGTTGTCTGGTACAGATGTGGATGCAAACAGCACGTTTACCTATACACTCGTTGCAGGCGATGGCAGTACAGACAATGGCGCATTCAACATCAGTGGCACCACGCTACGCGCGAGCAGCTCATTTAATTATGAGACGAAATCCAGCTATAGTATTCGTGTGCAAGTGACGGACAACGGCGGATTGACGTATGCGAAATCATTCACAATCACCGTGACGAATGTCAATGAAGCACCGACAGCGATTGCACTCAGCGGAACGACTATCGCAGAAAATGCTGCGATCAACTCCATAATTGGTACGATCGGGGCTACGGATCCGGACGTAGGCAATACACATACGTATGCGTTGGTGGCAGGGGACGGATCCACGAACAATGCACAATTTAGTATCACCAATGGCAATGAATTGCGTAGTGTTGTTTCATTTGACCATGAGACACAAGCAACCAGAAGCATACGCTTAGAAGTGACCGACAATGGGAGCTTAAAATACGAGCAAGTGTTTACGATCACCGTGACGAATGTCAATGAAGCACCGACAAACGTTACACTCAGCGCAACCACGATCGCCGAAAATGCAGGAAGCAATGCCACCATTGGTACGTTGGCTGGCACAGATGTCGATGCAGGGAGTACATTTGCCTATGCACTCGTGGCTGGAACAGGGGACACGAACAATAGCGCATTCAACATCAGTGGCAACACGCTACGTGCGAATAGCTCCTTTGATTTTGAGACGAAATCGAGCTATAGCATCCGTGTGCAAGTGACCGATAACGGCTCGCCAGGATTGACGTATGCGAAAGATTTCACGATCACGGTAACAGATGTCAATGAAGCACCGACGAACATGACACTGTCCTCCGCCACGATCGCCACGGCGAGTACAGGTAGTAATGTCGATGTCGGTACGTTGACTACAACCGATGCAGATACAGACAACACGTTTACGTATACACTCGTTTCAGGTGTTGGGGATACAGACAATGCACTATTCAATATCAGCGATGACGACGTGCGTACGGTAGGTCCCACTGCAGCCGGCACATACACCATTCGCATTCGTGTTACAGATAACACGATGCTCACTTTTGAAGAAGAGTTTACGATTATCGTCACACCATAGTGTGTCACACATGGGTTCACCTGTGAATGCGTGCGTTTAGGTTTACTGATGGTTTTCGCGAGTTTGCCCGAATGTTCCCTTAATTTGAGGGGGCGTTCGGGTTTTTTTGCGACGTATTGTCGTATGTTTAGTGTTATCGTGATACAAAACATGCAGGCAATCCAATTCCCCCAGCAAAAAGGATACGCTTACCCTCGGTTAAAACGCCTTTGCTTTCCCGCAAAACGGTTCCTTCTGTGCATAGGGTTTCAACAGGTGTTTGGTATGAGTTGGAATTGTGCATACACCGCCACGGAGGATGCCCTTTTTTGTGCCCCGAATGCTACTGCTCATTGCACACGATTGTTTCCTGACGGAGGCAGTCGTTTTTATTTGCGCCACAACGAATTTTTCGGTATGATTAAACGAGTGAAATCACGAGGCGTATGGAGGAGACAGACGATGCGGGACCACAATCCCCCGATAGTGCAAGGAAGCAACGTATTGCCGAAGAAGCGTGCATGGCGACACTTTTTCGCTTTAACGAAACCACGGATGGTGCTCGTGAACGTATGGATGACGTTCGGTGGATACATGGTGGCGACGCATGGACAATGGTTGACCATGACTTTCTTGTATACATTGCTCGGGGCAGCATTGGTGATGGCCTCTGCATGTGTGTTTAACAATGTCATGGACCAACGGTACGATGCGCTCATGGTGCGTACACGATTGCGTGCCATTCCCCAAGGCGTCGTGACGACGGTTGACGCCCTTTTCTTAGGCAGTGTACTTGGGGTCGTCGGCTTTTCTGTGTTGTATTTTGGTGTTCATCCGCTGGCGACACTCGTCGCAGCCATTGGGTTTGCGACGTACGTCGGCATTTATACGGCGTGGCTCAAACGCACATCGACGTGGAGTACGTCTGTCGGTGGCATTGCGGGCGCAGTGCCTCCTGTCATTGGCTATTGTGCGGTGACACATTCCATAGACGCAGGAGCGTGGCTGTTGTTTGCATGGCTTTTTTTGTGGCAACCGCCTCATTTTTGGGCATTGGCCATTGCCAAACGCGACGAATATGCGCAGGCAGGCTATCCCTTGCTCCCCGTCGTCAAAGGGAACAAACGGACGAAAATACAGATGCTCCCTTATGTCGTGGCATTGTTTCCCGTTGTCGTATTCCTGTTCACCCAACACTACGTGGGCAGTTTGTTTTTGTACGGTTCATGTGCACTTTTGATCGGCTGGCTGCTCCTCTGTGTACGCGGTTTTTTTGTGGACGATGAAAAACGATGGGCGATGACGACATTTCGGTATTCGCTCATCGTATTGACGGCGATGTTGGTATTGCTCATCGTCGACACGCCCCGTTTTGGAGCATAAGGTGAGAGGAGATGGGCAGAAAATAAATTAAGATAGGAGGTTTCATGGATGAATGAAAAACAGAAGTTTCCGCTTTATCGCGTAGTCATGATGAGCATTTCTGCGGTGTTGGTCGCCTTGATCCTCTATGTATATAGCGACCGTCCGACGGAATCATCATTCCCCATCTTAGGCACAGCGACAGATTTTACGCTCACAGATTTGCAAGGACAGCCTGTGTCCTTAACGAATACCGCTGGCAAAGTGCGGTTGGTATACTTTTTTTTCGCCAGTTGCCCCGACGTATGTCCGGTGACGACACAGATGCTAGCGAACGTCCAACAAAAATTAAAAACTGCGGCTGTATTTGGGACGAAAGTGATGTTCCTACAAGTGACGATCGATCCATTGCGTGACACGGTACCAGCTTTGAACGCCTACACGTCCCGTTTCGGTGTCGATGCGACGGGATGGCGTTTTTTAAGAGGGGAGGAGGCAGAGGTCAAACGCATCGGGGAAACGTTCGGGGTGGCGATCGCCAAAGACGCGAAAACAGACGCTTTTTTGCACGCCAATACGGTGTTGCTCCTCGATGCCGACCAGAACATTCGCAAACGATACAATGGCGATCAGTTGGACGATACGCTTATCGCGACAGATGTTTTGCGTATTTTGGAGGAATAATAGGCGCAACGAGGAGCGCACAACCGCCGAGTAACAGCAGGGAGGCAAGGAAAAACGGGGAGATGATATGGCGCAGTTGACCGGCAAGGAGGGGGCCGATGAACGAGCCGATCGAGTAGGCAATCGCCAACATCGAAAAAGCACGCCCAAAGGTGTTCGCTTTCGCCCCCATGGCGAGCGCTGCTGCCAGAGCAGGAAAGATGACGCCTTTCGTAATGCCGATCAAAAACAACGTGACAGGGAGGGACCATCCCCACGGTTGACTCATACTAAACAACAACAATGCGAATACGACGGTACCGCTGGCAATGCGCACGATCGGTTGTATGCGGTGCAGTACGACAATACAGAGTGCGAGGAGTGCCCCTGCACTGATGATGGCGAACAATACCCCCTGAGACATCAGAGAGGCGTGCGCCATCAACAACGGAATTTCGAAATACACGATACTTTGCGCACATGCACAAACAAGGGGGACCGCATAAAACAGTAAGGGAATGCCGCTGGGGGCATCGTCGGACGATAATCGTGGATGGCGGGAAAAAGTACGCCGTTTTGCCCGATCCCCTTCCGCGCATGCCGGAGACGGTTCCTGAATAAAACGCATTGCCACAAGAGCGGACGCGACCAAGCCGATGCCCAGTGACAAGAATGCGGGGGCAAATCCCATGCGATTGACCAACCATGCGCCAACGACGGGCGAACCGACCGAAGCGACCGTATGAATAAAGCCGTGCCCAGACATGAGTGCGCTTTGATGCGTATCATTTTTTGCCAGTTTGGCGATCATGGCAAGGCAAGCTGGCGTTAAGAACGCCAACACTACCCCGCTACACGCACGAATCAGCAGCAGTTGCCAAGGCGACTGCGCATACGATTGGGCGACGAGTAGCAACCCTGCCACGCACAAACTGCCCACAATAAAACGTTTCCCTCCGTATCGATCAATCGCCTGCCCCGCCACCCAATGCCCAGGGATATGCGTAAGCGAGTAGATGCCCATAATCCAACCGATCCACGTCGGTGTCGCCCCAAGCGAGAGCGCAAAAGGACTAAGCATCGGGTATTGGGCGTGCAAATCAAAGATCGCAATGAAGATCAACGTGTACAGTGCTAGCACTTGTGTCACAGGGGGAGCCTCCTTATACTTAACACTGATTGAATATAGGAATCCTATTCGGTTAAAAATTACTGTGATTTCTCGTAAAACGGAGTCCTTTGTATGGAATGTTTTTAGTCAGTGTTTAGTAGTAGCACGGACTGGCGTTGGCCCCTTCTGGCACAACAGTACCCTGCCGAAATCGTGGGATGACGCACACCGTTGTACTACTTGTATGGAAGTCCACCGTGCATTATGCTAGCACACCATACGAATCCGTGGTTTAATACACTTATACCGATCGGTCAAAACGTCTTTTGCTTTCCCACAAACGGCAGTCCGCTGTACGAGGGGTTCAATCAGGCATTCGTATAAGGATAGACGACAATTTGGCAGGGGATGGGGGACATGCGATGCCTCGACAACCAAACACGCCCCATGAAGAGCGCGAACATCGCGACGAACGAACCGTACAGTATCGCATACACACGCTGTTTTTTGTCATATTTTTGTGCTTTTCGATCTTGATCGTACGTCTCGCATACATCCAGTTTGTTGAAGGCGACTCGCTCACCGCCGAAGAATATTCCCAAGCAACACGTACGGTGTACATCCCTCCCATTCGGGGCAATATTTATGACCGTAACGGTTATCCTATCGCCTACTCCACGTCTGCACAATCCCTGTATTATCGGATCGAACCAGGAAAAAAACTACAAGACCATCAACAGCTGGCCGCGCGCTTAGCCAACGTATTCCTCGAGTATGGGGACAAGTACCAGCCTACACAGACGATGGCAGAAGTGTTCGATTCCCTCGATGTGGGCACCGACGTGTACGGAAAACCCAAAGACATGTTCCACCTCATGTACTCCCCGCGACGCATCAAAACAGGACTCACCTCCCGCGAAATTGCCTACGTGTTGTCCCACCCCGAACAATTTCCCGGCATCGAAGTCGTGGAAGAAAGTGTGCGTCATTACGATACGAACACGATCGCCGTCCAGCTCATCGGTTACTTAAAACCGTTTAGTGTGGCAAAAAATCAGCGGGCAAACTATTTGGCATTTTACCAAGACAAGTCGAAAACACGAGACTACCTTTTATCAGAGGACGTCGGCTTTGATGGCATTGAATTTATGTATCAAGACGTGTTGCGGGGCAAAGCAGGCGAACGCAAGTACCCCGTCAACAGTCGCGATCAAATTATTGGGACGGTTGAGGTGACATCCCCAAAAAAGGGGGACAACTTGTACTTGACGATCGACAAAGACGTGCAACTCGTCACGGAGCAAGCGATCGTCGATCAGCTGGCGTATATGAAAAGTCCACAAGCCAAATCGTTAAAATATCCCGCCATGGGGGCGAATGCCAAAATGGGGTTTGCCGTTGCCATGGAAGTAGATACAGGGAATGTTGTAGCGATGGCCTCGATGCCCGACTATGACTCGAACGTTTGGTCGGGAGGAATTTCGACAAAAGGGTACGCCGCCATCCAACCGTATTACCAAAATGGCACCATCAAAACCGTATATCCGAATGTCCTCAATGCAAAGGAGCGAGCCCGCCATCCCTCTTCGATCGTCCCCCTTGGCTCCACGATCAAACCGTTGACAGTACTCATCGGTTTGCATGAGCGGTTGTATACCCCAACGACGACGTATGTCGACAAAGGACGGGTATCGTACGGACGAAACAACGCCACGACGGTCAGCAACGCCCAAAAAAAAGCGCACGGACGCATCGATGCCGAAGAAGCGATCAAATATTCTTCCAATACGTTCATGGTAGAAATGGTCGGATTGCGCCTGTATGACAAATACGGGGGAGAATCGGAGAACGTCATCGATGTGTGGGATCGCTACATGAAACAGTTTGGTTTGGGCGTACCGACGGGGAGTGGCTTGCCTGTGGAAAGTGCAGGCGTCGTCGATTACCGCGGGAAATCACGTGGAAGTGTCCAAAACGGCATTGCCATGGCATCGTTTGGGCAACAAGCCCGGTATACGACGCTGCAGTTGACCCAATACGTCGCCACCATAGCGAGCAAGGGGAAACGCATGAAGCCACAGTTTTTGTCTAAAATTACAGATTTTGAAGGGAAGGTCATGGACGTTCCTACCCCAACAACACTTGAAACGATGACGTTTTCATCGGCATATTGGGACACTGTTCATCGTGGCATGCGCGACGTGACACAGACGAGTACGTTGCAACGGTGGTTTGGGAAACTCCCTTTCTCCGTCGCTTCTAAAACAGGAACTTCCCAACAAGACACCGCTGCTGGGAAAATTGAAAACGCTGTATTTGTGGCTTTTGCTCCAGCAGAGCAGCCAAAACTCGCCGTCGCCGTCGTCGTGCCATGGGGAGGGTACGGTGGATGGGGGGCGGCTCCCATTGCAGCAAAAATCATGGAAGCGTACGATACACATGTCGGATTTAAGTGGAAGGGACCAAGGAGCTCGAAGTAGTCACGCAGGTTATCTACGGAACACACAAAACGCATTGGGCATCTTTCCTAGGAAAACGTTGACGAACAAACTACACAGACGGATACGAAACACGGATTAAAAACATCCATGTAGAGCGATTCCTTTTACGAGAAAGCACAGTAATTTTTAACCAATCGGATTCCTGTATTCAATTAGTGTTTCGTATGAGTATGAGTATGAAAATGCCCGTTGATACGAAACCAATGTCAACAGGTTAAGAGCTTCCCTGAAAATATTGAAAATAAAAGAAAATCTAAAAAATCTTGATATCTTGAGAAAAATCGGTTTCTCACTGATTCATCCACCTCCGAGATCATCCGCTTAACCTGTTGACGTTGGATACAACAGGGAAAAATCGAAAAAAAACTCCTGCGTGTGCATCACGCAACACAGGAAGTTTCTTGCGTATTTTTGATGGTTCGTATTGTGCTGTGCCTTGGAAGAGATCTTTGGTTTTTAGTGCAACGTATTCATCGTACACCCAAGGGCCCATTCCTACGCTGTCACGTGGCGGACTCTTTTGTGGATGATCTTTTTATACCCCCTCCTACGAAACACGCTGTGTTTCATAGGAAACCCTTTACTCCACATACAAGTTCAACTACTAAAACATGCAAAAGGTAAAAAGGTAAGAATACAAAAGGTCACAGGACCGTCCTCGCTAAGCGGAAGCCGACATACGCGTAGATGCCGCTCGGGGCGAAGCTGCTGAAGTGGCTTATTACGGTAGGGTCGTTGCCATAGGCCCAGCCGCCGCCCCGGAACCCACGGTTTATCCCCCCCGTTGACGTAAACTGCCACTCCCACACGTTCCCACTCACGTCGAACATCCCCAATGCATTTGCGCGCTTGCCCCCGACTTGTTTCGCTGAATCTCCACTGTTCGATTTGTACCACGCCACAGCCACCACTTCCGCTACATTATTTTCTGTCGCACCACTCGCATAGTTCCCAGGCGTCCAATAATACGTTTTCTCGTCTTTTCCTGTCGTGGCGATACGTGCGTTTTTCAACGAACCTGTCGTCGGCGCTGTCGTCCCCAGCCATCTCGCTGCCATTTCCCACTCTATCCCCGTCGGAAACCGATACCCGTTGTTGTTGCTTTGTACCACTTTGGCGAGCACGTTCTGCGCATGCGCATCCTTCAGCGCATGCGCATCCTTCAACACGTTCCCGTTCGTATCCCGATACACTGGCAGAAGGTTGTCTTTCTCCGAATACGCATTCGTCCAGACAACTACATCGTACCAACTTACGTTACTTACAGGCAACATCGTACCAAGGCTACTTCCTTGATTCCCAAACGTATACCCTTTCGTCACCGCCCAGTCGTACACTTCTTTCCACAATGCACCTGTCACTTCTGTTTTCCCGATCCAAAAGTTTGGCATATTTACGTTCGTGAGATGATTTCCAGTCCCCAACGGCACCTGCGAAATGTTTCCCGCTGGCACGTACACCAGCTCGCGTGAGATTTTCTCGGCT
>JAULZZ010000090.1:0-4642 GCA_032117095.1 Paenibacillus sp. | reverse complement strand
TGAGTTGGTACGACGTGGTCGTGTGGCTGAATGCGTATTCAGAGCGGACGGGACTGAGCCCCGTGTATCGGGATACGAATGGGAACGTGCTGAAGGATGGGGGTGCAACGACAGCACTGAACAGTGCGGTACAAAGCAACCACAACGGGTACCGGTTGCCGACGGCAAACGAGTGGGAAATGGCGGCGAGATGGCTGGGGACGACACAACCGCCCGTAGGGAGTTTGATCACGGAGCGCATTACGACAACAAACAACGGCGTGACGTATTATTGGACACCGGGGAATTACGCAAGTGGGGCGACGGAAAATGTGAACAACGCAACAGAGACGCAAGCGGTGGGGTGGTACAGTGCGAACAGTGGAAATGCAACGAAAGCAGTCGGTGGCAAGCGTGCGAACGCCTTGGGGATGTTCGACGTGAGTGGGAACGTGTGGGAGTGGCAGTTTACGTCGACGGGGGGTACGAACCGTGGGATCCGGAGCGGCGGCTGGAGCAGTGGCAGCAGCAGCATGACCGTAAGCATCGTCCACAGCGACGCGCCGGGCATCTTCTACACGGATATCGGCTTCCGCTTAGCGAGGACGGCCCTGTGACCTTTTGTATTCTTACCTTTTTACCTTTTGAATGGTTTAGCAGTTGAACTTGTGCTTGCACTTGTACTTGCACTTGCACGTGAAGTAAAGGGTTTCCTACGAAACACAGCGTGTTTCGTAGAAGGGGGTATAAAAAAGCCCCTCATAGAAGAGACCGCCACGCGGGAGCGTGGGAACGGGCTCTTCTAGGGAGGGCGATAACCCCGACGGCGGAAAGGCGTAGCCTTTCCGCCGTCGGGGTTGGCATACTTCACCACATAAACCAATAAGGAACGACGCAGCCACGCAGTGGTCAGGGGCAAACGTGAGTGGGTGAACGTTTGCTAGGGGTGCTGCGTGGGTTCCTTGTCGGGAATCCAGCGGTTTTTTTATACTTGTACGCATCCGTATTTCAACAGGAAACCGCTATAAAGGGCATCACACGCATAAACATGCGCAAAAAAGCGCTTGTTTGTGGCAAGGTGATTTTTTACAAATCGGTGTATAGCGATGCCCAATCCATATGTTCGGGGAATACGCCCTTTGCTTTCTCGCAAAAGGGATTTCTTTGTGTCTCATACGAAACACTGATTGAATACAGGAATCCTACTTGGTTAAAAAGCACAGTGATTTCTTGTGAAATGGGGCCGTTGTACGAAACACTGATTGAATATAGGAATCCTATTGGTTAAAAAGTACAGTGATTTCTTGTGAAATATGGCCGTTGGTATGTACGTTTTTAATCAGTGTTTAGTATTGGTATGGACGTTTTTAATCCGTGTTTAGTATCTGTGTTCAATAAGCGATTCGTATGCGAGGGCGTTTCGTTCACGGTTCAGGCAGTGGAAGCCGAGAATACAAAAAGGATGGCCGTTGCACGTGAGTGTGGAGGTGCGACGCCCGTGGCGTGCAGGGGGTCAAACGTTGTGGCAGGAAGTTGACAAAGGTCATCCGTGGTGTGTATCATATATTTAACGTATTCTTATTTTTTTGGGTGTCATGCATGGTCGTGCGGTTTTTTTGTATGGGCAGCACAATGTCAGAGAACGAAAGGACGTGTCGTTAGGTGCCCCATCACGTCATCACGATTCCATTTGACCCTGTCCACCGTGTCTTTCATACCGACGTGTTGAACGAATATTGCATCAACAAACGCATCATCGCAAAGCAAGTCGTCTTTTTTCAGGTGGACGGGATGGCGTATTGGTCCATTTTTTTAGAGTATGAGATGACAGAGAAGCCGTCAAAGACCAAGCGCAAAGGGCTTCGCGACAGCGATGTGCCGTATTTTGAACAGCTACGCATGTGGCGCAAGCAACGTGCCGCCGAAGAAGGGGTCCCAACCTATTTTGTGGCGAGCGATCGCCTATTTGTGGATATTTTGAACAAACGGGCGGTGACGAGCGAGGCGCTGCGCCAAGTCGAAGGATTTGGCGAGAGCAAGATGAAACATTACGCCAAAGACATTTTGGCGATGACCAAAAAGTTTTTTGGAGAAGACACATGAAAGAAGATTATCCGCTGTACATAGCATGGCAAGCCGTGATGAAGGAAGTCATCGACTTGTGCGCAAAGTATCCGAAGCACGTCCGTTTTAGTGTATGCGATCGGTTGATGGCGTTGGTGCTCGATGTGATGGAATCGCTCATTGAGGCGATTTATACGAAGGATAAGTTGCGTCATCTGGATGCGATCAACATCGATTTGGAGAAAATACGGGCACTTATCCAAATTAGTTTCCAAAGCCAATACATTTCCATCAAGCAATACGAATCGATCAGTCACAAACTGCATGTGTACGGCAAAGGAATAGGGGGATGGAGGCGCAAGTGCACCGCATCGGATCCCTAAAACATACGTTGCTGTCGTTTCCACATTTATATGCTGCGTTTCAGCGGGCGTTTCGCGGCACGAAAAATCACGAATCGATGGCGTTTGCGGCGCGTGTCGAGGAACATTTGTTCGCATTACAACAACAGCTCGCAGACGAGACGTATCGTCCGATGCCGTATCGGTATTTTACAGTGCACGAACCAAAACAACGCATCATTTCGGTGGCGCATTTTCGCGATCGCGTCGTGCATCATGCGTTGGTAGGCGTGTTGGAGCCGATCTACGAGCGACGGTTCATATTCGATTCGTATGCGACACGACGGGGCAAGGGCGTGCGTCGGGCGATTTTGCGTGCCCAACGAGGACTGCGCGCACATCGGTATTTTTTGAAGATGGACATTCGCTCCTATTTTCCGTCGATCGACCATCTCACGTTAGAAAGTTTTTTGGCACGGACGATCAAAGATGATTTCGTATTGCGGTTGTGTCAGCGTATTATTGCGTGTGGTGGGGACGGGCGAGTGGGTCTGCCGATCGGCAATTTGACGAGTCAGTTTTTCGCCAACGTCTACTTAAACGCGTTTGATCATTGGATCAAAGAGCGGTTGCGCTTGCCACACTATGTGCGGTACATGGACGATTTTGTGTTGTTTGGCGATGAGAAGCCGTTTTTGCGGGAACTGCGCGATCGCATTGGCGTGTATTTGGCCCAACAGTGTGCATTGCAAGTAAAAGAAGAAGCGACGAGGATTCAGTCCTTTTTGCATGGGCTCTCTTTTTTGGGGGTGCGTGTGTTTCCGCACACCATCCGTTATGAGCGCAAAACGTTCATGCGCAGCTACAGAAGGCTGCAACAGGCAGTGCATGTGCTAGAACAGCACGATCAGGACCATGACGCGGAGCAACGTGCGATATGTACGATTCAGAGTGTGACGGCGCATTTGCGGGCGTGGGGGGGACAGTTGCTTGCCCATCGGTTGTACCATGAACCGTAATGTTTGCGGTGCGGCGTAGCATAGCGAGGGAAGCATGCGTATAATGTGAGGTGGGGGAGCGAGATGCTTCCCTGCATCCATATAGAGGGGCACGCATCGGATGCGGACGAACCGTGGGATCCGGAGCGGCAGCTGGAACAATGACAGCAGCAACATGACCGTAAGCAACGTCAACAGCAACGCACCGAGCAACATCAACACGAATATCGGCTTCCGCTTAGCGAGCACAGGGGCATCGACGAGTACGGATGCGTTTATGGATGCATCTGCCGTGTCATGCACAGTCCAGATGCGTGCATCCTGCGTCTGACGCACGACGTCAGGCCGAAAATGTCTAGCTTTTGTCTTGAGTAGGAGCATCCTCCGAAAACGACAAAAGTTTTTTGTGTACGTTGTTATGCATGTGCGGACTTGAAGACGCATGCCGATCGGCAAGCACGCAAAGATTTTTATTGACTATACTTGACATATGTTCCATTTCATCGTTTGATCGGTAGCTTGTTTTCGAAAATTTCGCACGTACTCAAATATATACTTTTAACATGCGTATGCATCTTTTTTTGTGCATCGGGAACACTACCCCCAAATATAGGGCACAGGAGGCTGGCTAAATATGAAAATGCCCCTTTCTCCCGCCCCCATTGTGCCGTTAAGCGGACGCGTGGTCGGCCATGCTGTGAGGATTGGTGCGATCGGTGCCTTGTTTTGGGGCATGACAAAATGGGTCGTTTCTTACTTGAGATTTAGTGATGTCACGTTGCAACAGCTTGTCCCTCCGTTCATGCCCGTTGCCAAAACAGGGATTGTCGGGGCACTGTGCGGTGTGGCGCTGTTTATGCTTTTTTCGATCGTCGCAGGCATTTTATATGCGCTCGTATGTAGGCATTTTCCTGGGGATGCTTGGGTGGGTGTCGCCTACGGTGTACTCGGGTTTTTATTGCTGTATGGCGGGATCGCCCAGGTCATGGGAATGCACGACGTGGTGTTTTGGCGGATGAATGCAAAAACGTGGTGGACGGAAGGATGTGTCATGCTCTTGTGGGGGACATTCGTCGGGTATTCGATTCATATGTATGAGCGTTGGAACGGGTAGTTTTCATAGCAATGTCAACAGGTTAAGAACTTTCCTGAAAAATGTTGCAAATAAAAAATTTTAAAAATCTTGACGTTTTCTAAAAAACAACCTATCCTCACTGATTCATCCGTACCCGAGATCATCCGCTTAACCTGTTGACATTG
>JAULZZ010000089.1:0-5056 GCA_032117095.1 Paenibacillus sp. | reverse complement strand
CCAGGGCAAAAGCATTTACTTTTGACCAAAAAACACGGTGGACAGCGCATCGATGCTCAACGACGCACTAAACATTTTTTTGCGTAGACTTAATCGCCCCATTTTTACTTGTTTGACCATCGAAAGAGCCATTTTCCTCAAAATATTCATGTTAAGGGGAGAGTTATCTTTACGTGCCCTTGCACTATCTTCACGAAACACAACATCCAGACACCAATGCAATTGATTTTCGATTGACCAATGTTTTCTTACTGCATATGCAAAATCATCAATATTTGTCAGCGATGAAATATAGTATCGTGTATCCTCACGCACTTTTCCATTGCGCTCCACTGTCGATCGAACCATCCCGATTGCACGTAGATTTGACCATGCTGGTTTTTGCTCTAGCCAATCTATATCAGTTTGTAAAAAGTATTCACGTTTTTCAATTCGTCCATGGTCTTTGTCCTGCGTTTTCTTGCACATGGATTCTGCACAAAATTTTTCAAAATATAATTTCGTATCCTGCAATAGTGTGGCTTGATTCCCTTTTAGTCCGATGACATAATCTGCCTTCTTCTCTGTGATTTTTTCGGTAATTGCTCTTTGACAACTCATTGCGTCAGCCGTAACAATGCTTCCCTCTACATCGATCATGTCCAACAATTCGGGTACCGCTGTAATTTCATTCGACTTCTCTTCTGTTTTTATTTCTCCCAAGGTAATCTGGTTTTCGGCCAACCACGCACTAACCACGTGGTATGGCCCATGTTCCTTGTTTGCACTCCCCCGTATTGTTTTCCCATCAATGTTGATTACTTCTGATTTTTCACGGGTAATTTCAACACATTGATTCAAGTGTTTACTCAACTCTTTCGGATCCAATCGCTCAAACAAACGTCGAAACGTATCGCTATCTGGTATCCCATTCGGCAATTCTAAAAATGTACGCAACCATTCCTCACGATGTTTACCGAAAACCTCCATATCATTGTAATCTTCACCTTTGCAGAGGATGCAGAGTAATCCTATAATAACTATGTCCTCTAGTTTATGTCTCAAATTTCCATAAGACCGTCTTGGATCAGTCATCTTCCCTATTTCTTGTTTCAGTTTTTGCATATCCATGTTATTCACCTCATGGATATTTATATCATTTTTGATCGGAAAAGTAAATGCTTTTGCCCTGATCTGCCCCCCCTTGCGCAGAGAAATACACCATCCGTATGTTTATTGAATGGGTTGGCGCTCTTCACTGTTCGCAGATTCATTGGTGATGAGTAATACATGGAGATCTTGGAGATACGTATAACGAATATTCGGCCCTGCACTGCTGGGTTTTTGGACAATTTCTGGCGCACGTTTGACGAGGTTTTGGGGCACTCGTTTGACGATCGCTCCCCCACCGTATAACATGACTTTTGCGTTGCCTTCATAATACGGAACACGCAAGGATTCGACAGGCGTAAACCCTCCAAACCCAAAGCGTCCGACAGGGGCTTTCCGAAGCAATGCGATACGGAAATTTGTCATAAACGTGCCGAATGTCAAGGATGGATCGAGCCATTTTTGCACAGCAAGTTCTATATTTTTGGCAGCGGGCAACCGCCGATTCACAATGAGCTCTCGAAATAGATGTACACGCGATGACTTCCCATATCGTTGTGCAAATTGTGCTCGCAAATATTGTCCAAACACATGCGAAAGTACGTAACTCATGTGTGAGTTTTTCAACCAGCGCAGCAGAGAGTGCCCATTGCGAATCTCCTCAGATGTTGAAAAGTATGAAAATACATCGCGTTGGGCATCCAAATCCGCCCGTCGCTCCACATACATGTGTTCCGCCACCTCAGACAACGCTTCATTGAGCCAAAGATCCATTCTTTTTCCGGGAATGTTTGGATTGGCATTGACAATATGTTGTAGCTCGTGTGCCATCGTTCTTTTGATGTCATCGCCATCAACCCCGTGGTGGATTTTGACATACATGATCTCCATTGCATTGGAATACTCACCAGCACAAGTCGTACACAGGTCGCTCGCAGTGGTATAGCCAGCTGTGCTTTTGTTCATCAATACATCGCCAAAAAATATGGCAACCCTTCCATTGCGATCGATATCTGATTCCGTATAAAAATGTTGCGTGACGAGTGGATGGATGACTTGATCAAACTCAAGCCCAAATGCACTGGCGCGCGATTGCACTTGTGAAAAATATGGGTGATCGATTTGCCCCCAGATTTCTGCTTTGCTCCCGCGATATAGTAGTTGGGCTTCGACTTGCTGAAAATTGCGCACACCTTCGGAATCCTCCGTCCTAATGACATGAAAAAACCGCTTTGTTTGGAGCGCAGTTTCCTGATTCAGCGGTGCCTCGGCAGGGGGTGTTGTTGTGCGCACCGTCCGCACAGGGGAAGCAGGGCCAACCACCGTAGAAAAATCGCGCTGTATGACACGCAAGGCATACACATATTTTTTGTTCGGTTCGATCGTACGATCTTCATAAAAGTACGTCCCGTTGAGCGGATCGTGTGGCACAAAGGCGATCACCTTTCGTAGCCCAACAGGGCGTTCAATGCGAATGATCTCATAGGATGTTGTGGATGGAAATGCTCTCCATTCGAGAAGGGTGTGTTGCAACGTAGCAGTCGCCGTAATGCGTGGGACGACATCTGCTTTCTTCTTGGATATTGCTATGTTTTTTGGGGAAAATACGTGTGCTTGTATGGGGGAGATTGCCATGCTCACACTCCACATCCCGATAAAAATCATCCGCACACTGCGCCCCCATCCGACCACACACCTTCGTACTCCCTTGCGATGCTCCACCGTATTCACCCTCGCTCACTTGGATAGATGAATCTATTATACCATAAAAAGACGAATGAAAAACGTATTATTTTAGTTATTTTTTTCTACTGTATTTTTACGTGTGTTCTGTATTCGAATGCAATATTTCATGCTTCATATCAGTCCCGCTATCCTATTGTTTTTTCCTACAAATGCGGTTTATCGTGGGTTCCTTATGAAAAACATACCTGATCCGCTCGTCCTATTTGTCGCAAATAGCAAAAAATCCCTGACCTCATTGCGAGGTAGGGATTCTTATGACGCTGGTGTTGTGCTGTTCAAGAGGGTACCATTCATTTCAACCCGTTGAAGAAAGCTTCTCCGTTGAATCCATAGGGACCAGTTGGATCTTTGCGTTGCAATGCCAATTCGAAGTTAGCCATAAATGTATCAAACGTTAAGTTCGGATCAATATACTGTTTGATCGCTTTTTCGATCGCATCTTTCGTTGAGTTTGTTTTTTCGAGTTCCATAATTTCTTTGAAAATTTTATAATTTCCTTTGCTTTCCGCCTGTGTCCGTAAATATTGCGAGAAAAAGTATACTTTGGCGTAACTCAAAGCACTTCCATTGAAATCAGTGACCTTCCAACTAAAACGATCGCTAGCATTATTAAAACGATTCAGGAAGTCTACCTGTCCCGCAAAACCCGCACTTTTATAATAAAAATGTTCTGCTGCAGTAGCCAAGGACTCTCGAAACCACGTATCCGAACTGGCACTGAAAACATTGTGGTGTAGTTCGTGCGCAATGGTGGTACGAACATAATGTTTCGTCGTGGGTACAAAATTTTTATAAAAAGTATCTGTATAAATCACCATATGTTCTCCACAATGCACGTCATAACAGTTATTAAAATCGGCATGTTTGACATGATAAGCGCCCACGTTCCCATTACTTACGATGGGACTGAAAACGATATCAAACTTCTTATTAAAATCAACATCACTGAGCGCACCTCCAAATTCATTGTTCAACATGGCTGTTGCGAACGTCTCGATATCGCTTGTCCAATCCTTGACTTTATTACAGTTTGCTTCGTTCATGTGGTCAACTTGGATCCATATATCAAAATCTAATCTTTGATCACAAAGGGTGATAGATGCATCACCAAATTGAGCAGTAGAGAAATTATATAACCTGAATTTTCTTGTTGAACCTGTTTTTGGGAAAGTCACACTGATTTCGTTGGGAGAAATGACGGTTTGATTTGTTGCGCCTTCAATCTTAAAATCCTCGATCGTGGAACTGCCCCATGTTTGCCCTTGTTTGGGAACAATTTTGATGGTCGCCTTGTGCTCGTACAGCGGATAAAACTCACGCTCTCCCGCTGACCATGTCACTGTAATTGAAAATTTTGAATGATCAACTTTAAGTGGAGCGACGTATCCCACTTTATTACTTGGGTTGAGATCCGTAATCACTTCGCGTGCGTTTTGTTGTACAGTAATCGTTTTGGTGAATGTGCTCGATCCTTCGCCTTGAGCTGTGAACGTAATAGTCGCTTGGCGGGCGGTTGTGTCAGTGTTGGGCGACGCAGTCATTGTGACAGTTCCATGATTATTTCCTTCAGCGGGAGAAGCACTTAGCCACGTGGGAAGATTGTTCGTGTCGACATTCCACGTCGTGTTTGAGTGAACCGTGATCGCCTTCGTCGAGGGTTCAGGTGCCATCCCTTGTGGCGTTTGACTTAAAACCAAATCTTTTTCAGCTTCCTGACTGAATCGTATTGCTATTTCAATGGCCGCCAAAGACACGCCGTTGTTTCTTTGATTCAACCAATAAGTCAACCCCGCTTGATCGGGTTCGCGGTTTAAATACTGGAGATAAAAACCTCTGATTTTTGCTTCGTCACTGTATTTTATGGCATTTTCAACGAAAGCCAACGTCTTGCCGTTGTTTGTGACTTCAGTGACCCAATAATTCAATCCTGCTTGATCGGGCGCGCGATTTAAATACTGGTAATAGTACCCTGTGATCGCTTGAATAATGTTTGTATTGGCATATGCATTCATCAACAAAGGAAAGCTTATTACAGCCAACATCGCAATACTGATTGCAATCTTCAAAATCTTTCTTGACAATCCGCTTTGGGTATATCGCATTTTTTTAACCCCCCATGGTGTTTTTATAGTCATCACGATTTCGAAGATACACCCTACCGTTTCTGCGCATTCACATTCCAAGCCCACCCACTGATCGATCGGTTAAGGGCACCTTTATA
>JAULZZ010000088.1:0-5015 GCA_032117095.1 Paenibacillus sp. | reverse complement strand
ACCAGATTTTGAACTGGTGAGTGCGATTTCGCCGTCACATGGCGGACGCGATGCAGGAGAGCTTGTCGGACAAAGTGCGTGTGGAGTGCGGATCGAAGAACACCTCGAACGGGCGTTATGGCGTACGCCAGCCGATGTCCTCGTGGATTTTACATTGCCAGAAATTGCCCAACATCATACGCGTTTGGCGTTGCAACACGGCGTACGTCCTGTCGTTGGGACGACGGGATTTACCGAAGCAGACTTGCAGGCGATCGATACGTTGGCACGGGAGAGACATATGGGGTGCTTGATTGCCCCGAACTTTTCGATCGGCGTATTGCTCATGATGCGCTTTGCCCGTGAAGCCGCCAAACATTTTCCCCATCTAGAAATTATCGAGGCGCACGGCGATCAAAAACGAGATGCCCCCTCTGGCACCGCACTCAAAACAGCCGCCCTCATCCGTGAAGTGCGCGAAGTACGCCAACAAGGACATCCGCTGGAACACGAAATACTCACGGGCGTACGCGGGGGGGATGTCGAGGGGATGCGTATCCACAGCATGCGGTTGCCCGGTATTTTTGCGCAACAAGAAGTCATTTTTGGTGCTTTTGGTCAAAGTTTGCGTATTCGCCACGATTCGTACGATCGGGTTGCCTATATGCCTGGCGTGGCACTTGCCATTCGTCGCATCATGGATGTCCAAGGGCTTGTGTATGGATTTGAACATTTTATCGAGTGGGAATGACTGGAAACGTCGCCCATTTGCAAAAAAACACACACGCCAAAAGGAGGAACACAAATGAACATCGCTTTGATTGCGCACGACCGCAAAAAAGAGGAAATGGTCGATTTTGTGCTTGCATATCGCCATATTTTCGCCACACACTCGTTATTTGCCACAGGGACCACTGGAAAACGGATCCACGATGAAACGGGTTTGTCCGTCATCCGCTTATGCTCAGGGCCCTTGGGAGGAGACCAGCAGATCGGGGCCATGGTCGCTGAAAATAAGATCGATTTGATCGTATTCTTGCGTGACCCGTTGATGGCACAACCGCACGAACCCGATATTATTGCGCTACTACGCCTATGTGATGTGCACTGCATTCCACTCGCTACGCATTTGGGCACGGCCGAGATCCTCATTAAAGCGGTAGAGCAAGGGCATTTTACATGGAGGCAAGGGCAAGACGACAGCGCGCCATCTCCCACTACACGCCTATGACGGCACGTCTATTGGTGTTTGCTGCCCATCCGGACGATGCGGAGATCGGCATGGGAGGCACGATCGCCAAACTTTGCCAAGACGGATGGCACGTTGCCATTTGTGATTTGACCTTAGCAGAACTTTCTTCCAATGGAGACGTGACGACGCGCCAGCACGAAGCGTTGGCTGCCAACGCCATTCTCGGGGTACAACAGCGGATGAACTTGCGCCTGCGTGATCGTGGGATTTATGTGACGGATCCCGACCAAATGTGTGCGGTGACGCGGACAATTCGACAATACCAACCCGATGTCGTCTGTTATCCGCACGCACGCGATCGTCATCCCGACCATGTCGCATGCAGTCATCTGGTCAAAGAAGCCCTCTTCAATGCAAAGTTGCGGCGGTATGACCCTGCTGTGCCCGCGTGGACTGTCGAACGCACATACGCCTATTTTATTCATGACATCGATGAGCCCGACATTGCGTTGGACATTTCGACCACGTTTGAACAAAAAATGTGCGCACTCCAAGCGTATGCGAGTCAATTTGAACGCCAAGGGGACGATGTCGTGTCTACCCCGCTCAACAACGGGTATTTGATGCGTGTAACACACCGCGATGCACTATGGGGGTCTAAGATCGGCGTATCGTATGCCGAGGGCTTCGTCATGACGAAGCCTTGGCATGTCGCTACGTTGTAGCAAAGTGGGAGCAAGATGCGTACACATTTCAAATGAACGATAGAAAAATCTCACGCGCCGTGCATAGGCGCAACCGGAAGAAAACCCGTGCTTCTTATGGTGTAATGGGGATTATGATTTAGGGGGTACGTATGATCCAGCGACCATTGCGCATCGGCATCACTTGCTATCCGTCACTTGGCGGTTCAGGGGTGATCGCCACTGAGTTAGGAAAACTACTCGCTCAGCGGGGGCATACGGTGCATTTTATCTCGCATCATATGCCTTTTCGCCTGCATGCATACCAGCGCAATATTTATTACCACGAGGTGGAAGTGTCGGACTATCACGTGTTTCGGTATATGCCGTATGACCTCTGTTTGGCGGCCAAAATGGCACAAGTTGTGCGGCACCAACGGCTTGATGTGTTGCATGTGCATTATGCAATGCCCCATGCCATTTGTGCATTTTTAGTCAAATCGATGGTCGGAGAAACACTTCGTGTCGTCACGACGCTACACGGCACGGACATTACCATACTCGGGCAGGATGAAATGATGGCCGACCTCATTCGGCTGGGCATTGCACGCAGCGATGCCGTGACCGCCGTGTCGGACCATTTGATTGCGGAGACGCAGGACAAGTTACGCACGACCGTCCCGATCATTCGTATTCACAATTTTGTTGACCCACAGGTGTTTTATCCACGTACAGATGGAAAATGTCGCGAATACTTGGCGTGTGAGGGTCATCGCGTCTTGGTGCATGTGTCTAATTTTCGTCCCGTCAAACGCGTGCATGAGGTCATCGAAATCTTTGTACGTGTGCGTCAAGTCGTACCGACAAAACTCATTTTGATCGGAGAAGGCCCCGAGTTAAGCAAAATTGTTGCGCTCGTCCAACAGTACCATGTGCAGGAACATGTGCATTTTTTGGGAAAACAAGACGAGGTGGCGGAACTACTCTGTGTGGCGGACGTGATGTTGTTGCCATCAGAGGTAGAAAGTTTTGGCTTGGTCGCTTTGGAAGCGATGGCATGTGGCATCCCGACGGTAGCCTCTCGAGTAGGTGGCATTCCCGAATTGATCGTCGATGGGGAAACTGGCTTTTTGGCAAACGTGGGAGATACCGATGCGATGGTGTTGGCCGTGCTACGCCTGCTCCAAGAAGAAGGGCTTTATCGGCAGTTTTCTGAAGCAGGCATCCGTCGTGTCGCACAATATTTTAGTAGCCAAAGTAAATGCGATGAATACGAAGCGGTATATGCGCAAGTGTTACAGGACGCACAACAGCATTGACCGCATGGGGAGATGGAAAGTTGGGGATGAGCGTGCGCACGATCGACATACAAACCACCTTCGGGGATGCGCAGGGGCACGCAGCACGTCACGTGCTCGGCAAACTGCATGCAGCAGGATATGAGGCGTATCTCGTAGGAGGATGCGTGCGGGATGCGTGTATGGGACAGCCGATCCACGACTATGACATTGCGACAGCGGCGGTGCCGTCTCAGGTGATGGCACTGTTTGAGCGTTGTTTTCCTACGGGCTTGGCGCACGGCACGGTGACGGTCAAAGCAATGGGGCATCTGTTTGAAGTGACTACCTTTCGTACAGAAGCAGGCTATACGGACCATCGGCATCCCGATCACGTGGCATTTGTCGCACATATTCAGGAAGACTTGGCGCGCCGTGATTTCACGATCAACGCCATGGCCATCGGGTGTGATGGGGTGATGATCGACCCTTACGGGGGCTACGATGACGTACAAGCCAAACAATTGCGTGCGGTGGGCGAAGCAGACGTGCGGTTTGCCGAAGATCCACTGCGGATGATGCGAGGCATTCGTTTGGCTGCGCAGTATGCGTTGACGATTGAACCGCTGACATGGCAAGCGATCGTCGCACAACGTACCCGATTGCGCTGGATTGCCATGGAGCGGGTGTATGCGGAGTTGCAACGCATGGTCGCCGGCGAACATCCGTGGCGTGCGCTGGCGTTGCTGGCACAAAGTGGGTTGCTGGCCCAGTGCAAACATCCGTTGCCATTGCCTCCATCACTCGGGGTGCGTCACGACGACCCCGCTACAGATCCGCTCGCTTTCCTCCCTACGTTGGGCGATGTACATTCCCGCTGGGCGTTGTGGCTCATCCAAATGGACATCCACGAAGAGTCGTTTGGCGTCTTCATGCGCGCACTCTGTGTGTCCAACGCCTTTCGTTTGGCGGTGCGTCAAATTTTGGCGGTGCATGCGACAGTCGGCATTGCCGTAGGAGACGCCTCAGACGAACAACGACAGTGGCATCACACGGTATTGACGTATGGGGTCGAGGCGGTAGAACGATGGCTAGACGTTGCGCATGTGTTGGCGCAAACGCAAGCGCTTTGTGCGGTGCGCACGCCGTATGCGGTCCACGGGAAACGCTGGTTGACTGCCATGCCCCTCACGCATCGCCACCAACTGGCAATCGATGGGACGTTTTTGTTGCGCATGAGCGGGTGTGCATCGGGAAAATGGGTGGGGGCGTGTTTGGATCAAATGACATGGGACGTCGTACAAGGCAACGTGATCAACGACCGTGTACACATTGCACACCATGCGTTTGTATGGATCGAGACGGCGGGGCGCGCGTATGGGATCAAACGACTCCCCTCCCCCGACAACGTGCGCATCCTGCCACTGGAACAACATGGACTAGCACAACGCCTACACGGTACACGATACATCGAGAACATGCATGTGTATGATTCGATCGATTCCACCCAACGCAGGGCAAAAGCTTTGGTACAGCAAGGCTGTCCCGATGGCACGATCGTGCTGGCGGAAGAACAAACAGACGGACGTGGGACATATGCCAAAACGTGGTATTCACCAAAACAGTCCGCTTTGTTGCTGAGTGTCGTCTTGCGTCCCACACCACATTCCCCAGACGGGGAGTGGGCGACCTTAAACTTGGTGCTCGCAGTGGCGGTGTGCCATGCGCTTAAGGCGACGACGGGGCTTCCTGTGCAGATCAAATGGCCCAACGACCTCTTGATCGACGGGCGGAAAGTATGCGGCATGTTGAGTGAAACGGTGGATAGAGGGGCGTATTGGATCGCCGGCATCGGGGTCAACGTACACCTCGATTACGCCACCG
>JAULZZ010000087.1:1517-7271 GCA_032117095.1 Paenibacillus sp. | reverse complement strand
TAAGGAGGATGGGCATGAACTTTTTCAAAAAGCTACGCGACCGCATTGCCACGAAAGCAGAAGAAGTCACGACAAAGTTTATGGATGGATTTGCACGCACACGCCAGTCACTCACGTCCCAGCTCGACAGTTTATTTCGGCGGAGAAGTGTGATCGATGAGGCGTTTTTTGAAGAGCTCGAAGAAACGCTGATCAAAGCGGACGTCGGCGTGACGACAGCGATGATGCTTGTCGAGCAGCTGCGCAAAACAGCCCGTGCCCAAAAGCTCACGCAAACCGAAACACTACAACCGCTCTTGTTGGAGCAGATGGCAGCGCTCATTCAAGATGACGCTGCGGGTGCAATCGCCTTTGCACCACAGGGGCCTACGGTCATTTTGCTTATCGGGGTCAATGGCGTCGGGAAAACAACGACGATCGGCAAACTTGCACATCGTTTTCAACAGGAAGGAAAATCTGTGTTGCTGGCGGCGGGTGATACGTTTCGTGCAGCGGCGATCGAACAGCTGACCGTGTGGGGACAGCGTGCGGGTGTCCAAGTCGTGCATCAGGCACAAGGCAGCGACCCTGCGGCTGTCATTTTTGATGCGATTCGCTTAGCCAAACAACAGCAAATAGACGTGTTGCTCTGCGACACGGCGGGACGGTTGCACAATAAAACAAACTTAATGGAGGAATTGCACAAAATTGTGCGCATCATTCGGCGTGAAATTCCCGAAGCACCCCACGAAGTATTGCTCGTCCTCGATGCCACGACCGGACAAAATGCGTTGAGTCAGGCGAAATTGTTCGGTGAAAAAGAAACGATTACGGGGGTCATCTTAACCAAACTAGACGGCACGGCCAAAGGGGGCATCGTGTTGGCAATCAAGCAACAGTTGCACATTCCGGTGAAATTTGTCGGGCTCGGCGAAAAGCAGGATGATTTGCAACCGTTTGATGCGCAGCAGTTTGTTCATGCTTTGTTCGCCACAAAAGAGGAGTAGGGCGGTTGCGTCACGTCTTCAATCGCCTGTCGGATGATATGCAACATCTCGCATAGCTCATCGTGCGTACTTGCCAAAGGGGGCATAAAGACGATCGTATCCCCGAGAGGACGGGTGAGCAAGCCGAGTTCACGCATGCGTTGTGTCGCATGATACCCCATACGCCTTGCCGACGGGTAGGGCTTTTTTGTGTTTCGATTTTCTACGAGTTCGATGCCGACCATCAGTCCACGCTGACGTATGTCGCCGATCGCTGCGATAGGGTGCCACGTGGCGAGTGTTTCATGGACGACTTGTGCAGATGATTGTACGTGTGCCAATATGTTTTCCTCTTCGAACAGCCGTAAATTTGCCAACGCCACGGCACAGCCCAATGGATTTCCCGTATAAGAATGCCCATGAAACAGCGTCTTTCCGGCGTCATAATCATCGTAAAACGCATCGTATATTCGCGACGTGGTGAGTGTCGCAGCGACGGGCAAGTACCCACCGGTGAGTCCTTTGGCGACCGTCATCAGATCTGGAGAAATCCCTTCTTGTTCGCAGGCAAACAAGGTCCCCGTTCGTCCGAATCCCGTGGCGACTTCGTCACAAATGAGCAACACCTCGTACTGTTTGCACAAGCGTGCAACGTCACGTAAAAATCCAGGGGGCATCAGGCGCATGCCACTCGCCCCTTGGACGAGCGGTTCTACGATGAGCGCCGCAATCTGGTATCCATGCTGTACGAACGTATTTTCGATCGTCGCAATACAGTCTGCGGCGCACACGTGCGGATCGCCACTCGGATGCCGATATGCATCAGGAAACGGCACACGCAAGCAGGGGAACAACAGCGGACGATATAACGCATGAAATCGTTCGATGTTCCCGACGCTGACGGCCCCGAGCGTATCGCCATGATAATTTCCTTCCATCGTCACAAACGTATTTTTCTCTGGGCGTCCTACATTTTGCCAATATTGAAACGCCATCTTGAGCGCGACTTCGACGCTTGTTGCCCCACTATCTGAGTAAAACACGCGTGTCAATCCAGAGGGGGCTAAGGACACCAACTTTGCTGCGAGGTGTACGGCAACGTCATGGGTCATGCCGAGTGACGTCGTATGGGCGACTTTGGAAAGTTGTTGCACAATCGCTTGATCGAGTGCGTGTTTGCGATGTCCGTGGACGTTGAGCCAGACGGAGGAGAACGCATCATAATATGCACGTCCCGTTGTGTCGTATAATTTGACGCCTTCGCCATGGGTGATGACGAGGGGGGCGGTGTCGTAGTCTTTCATTTGGGTAAAAGGCAACCAAAGATGGGCTTGGCTGCGTGTATGGACATCAGACGGGGGTGTTTGCGTCATCGGAGAAACCCTCTTTTTCCATCGTATGAAGATGGGATGTAGTTTTATTTTGTTGAGTATAGCACATCTTTTCAGTGAGGGGTAATCCAGCGCACCTTGGTTATTTTTTTGTATTCGAACAGAAATTTTACAACGATATTTATTTATGGTATATTAGAAACGTGTGAAAAAACAAAAAAATGAGGTGTGGTACTAAACACTGATTAAAAACGTCCATATCAAGGGTCCCATTTCACAATAAATCACTGCGCTTTTTAAGCAATAGGATTCCTGTATTCAATCAGTGTTTAGTATGAGTGTTGCATTTTTCTGCACGTTTCTACAAAGCAATCCCATTTATATTGGTTTTTTTGCTACTCGCCATGACATGCATACCTGCGCCAACAGGAGCTTCTGCGTCGTTTGAAAATACACAGATGGCGTTTGTTCCCCCACCCGTACCCCCGCCAGTAGATCCCATCAGTGCAGTCATTGTGGGGGCAACCGTCTTGCTTACCGTTGGGTGGTATGTCGCCAAAGCATCCCCAGAAAAAGACAAACGTTGCGCCGAGTTGTTGCCCAAAACACAAGCGGAGGCATGCAAAAAAGAACCGCTGTGGACGGATCCTATGACGGTGATGACGAGCCATATCATGGTTGCGCTTGACCTTCTCTGCCCCCCGAATGCCCTGAAAAACTGTGTCGACACGTTGGCAAAAAAAACGGTAAAATTGTTGAATACTTGGATACTAGGAACCAAAAAACCGATGTTGCTCGTTGATGTGTGTCGTAAGGACGTGATGAAACATTATCCAACGTATCGTCAATTTTGTGAGAGCAAAGGATTTATGGGGGACACGGCATCGTCGGTCGAACATGCAGGGGGAGGCAACAAACGCGGAGGGAGGCAATCTCCTACAGGGTATCTTCCCCTTACTGTGCAGGACATTCATCGTTTCATTGACCGATACAACGCATGCCAGGATGCGACTTCCCGCCGTTTCAACGAAAAATGCAAAGGAAGTGTGCGACTAAAACCGAATCCTCCGGCAAAAGTTTCGTCACCTTTGCAAAACAAGAAGGTGCAAGTTCCAAAATATGAAGGGAAATTTGTGCACGTGGTGACGTGCGAAGGCGTCGCTGTTTACGTCCCCGTTGCGCTCCAAGCGCAAGTGCAGGCGCAAGAAGTGGCACGGTTGTGTGCTTTGCTGCGTATGCGTGCGCTACAATCGAACCCTGCGCAGCCACTCCTCAAAGAAATTGTCGTTTTAGATTTGAAGCAAAAAAATTCAAGTGCGGGCGCAAGCATCCGTTTTCCAAATCGGATTGTCGTTGACATCCCTGTTTTCGTCGATGCGCTCAAAGACAGTTCCAAATCATCCGCACGTCTTTTTCTTGCGCTGTTGGTACATGAAATGCGTCATTTGTTGCAATTCGACACTGCCAAAAAGTACTTCCAGAACAATGGGAAATGGACAGATGCATTGCACTTGGGCGTGCTTGAAGGTGGCGCGATGGGGGCGGAGTTGACTGCGTATCCTGAGGAAATTGAACGGATCATTCGAAATGCAAACATTGCCTATTTAAATCAAAGTTGCTTGGAATTTTTTCTAGGAAGCGACTTTATTCACTATTTATGTGCAACGCTAGTGATGCACAAACTTCTTCAATTGTATAACGCATATCGCAAAAGCGGTGTTCCTGAGGCGTCGAATTTGGACGTGCTTCTCATTAAAATGCGGACGCAAAATCCGAAGACGGCGATTACCCAAAGCATCGTGCAGCTGTTTTTACGCGATACGAATTACCCAGGGTTTGCACGCAACCCAAGGTTGGAACTCATGGACATTCAAAATCGGGTCGAAGACGGGCTACGCCGATCGTTCGTGCGAGATGCCACGCCGGCGACAATACGGCAACGGCTGTGCAAAGATCCGAGATTGCCCAAAATGGCGTATTGTGGAAAATAACAGTGAACAAGTGCACAAAAAAGCCGATCGTCTTTGTCATGATCGGTTTTTTTCTGTAATGCGAAGATGATTTACAGCACTTGACAACGACCACGGACATTCGGTACAATGTCGATGTAAAGTATTTTATGCTTACTCATGTATTTTTCGTATGGAGATGGAGGGACGTCAGAGATGGGAAATCGGGTTTCCCCCGTGGAGAAATCTCACGATACGTTGTTTCGCACACACCGTTTTAACTGCTTGTTTGATTTTTACGGAAAACTACTCACCGAAAAACAACAACGATGCGTCACGTTGTACATTCAAGAAAATTATACATTAGCGGAGATCGGCGAACTGTACGGCATATCTCGCCAGGCCGTGTACGAACACTTGCGTCGTGCGGGCGTGCAGTTCGAGGAATACGAGCAGAAATTGTGTTTGTATGCGAATCATTTGCATCGACAACAGACGGTGGAGAAGCTCCAAGAGGCGTGGCAATCTGGGGCACCGTACGAGCGAGTGCACGCCTACATCCAATCGCTACGCGACGATTTCTTAATGCAAGAAGACGATTTCTTAACGCAAGAAAATGAAGAAGCACAAGGGGGGCATGGCAGTGGCATTTGAGGGGTTATCGGCACGACTGCAAGAAGCATTTCGGCGATTGCGTGGCAAAGGGAAACTCACAGAGGACGACATCACAGAAACATTACGCGAAGTACGCTTGGCGTTGCTCGAAGCAGATGTCCACCTACACGTGGTAAAGGATTTTGTAGCCAAGGTCAAGGAAAAAACGGTGGGACTCATCCTCGACAAAGGATTTAACCCCGCGATGACGGTCATTCGTGCGGTCAATGACGAGCTCACCGCATTGCTCGGAGGGGAGAACACGCCGCTTACTTTCGTCTCCAACGGGATCACCGTCGTGATGATGGTCGGATTGCAAGGGGCAGGGAAGACGACGACAGCAGCCAAGCTTGCCAAACATTTGGGGTCCATGCAACGCCGACCGTTGCTCGTCGCATGTGACATTTATCGTCCAGCAGCGATTACACAGTTGCACGTCCTCGGACAGCAAATCGGCGTGCCTGTATTTTCCCTAGGGGACGGGGTCAATCCCGTTGAGATTGCCACAAAGGCGTTGGCGCACGCCAAGGAACAACAGTATGACACAGTCATTGTCGATACGGCAGGACGGTTGCATATTGATGAAGCGTTGATGGACGAATTGCAACGCATTCGCCAAGCGACACAGCCACAGGAAATTTTACTCACGATTGATGCGATGACGGGGCAAGATGCGGTTTCGGTGGCGGAACAATTTCATGCGCGGTTGACGATTACGGGGACGATTGTCACAAAGCTTGACGGAGATACCCGCGGTGGGGCTGCATTATCTGTAAAAGCGGTCACGGGGCAGCCGATTAAATTTGCCGCCACAGGCGAAAAACTCGATGCGCTAGAACCTTTTTACCCCGAACG
>JAULZZ010000087.1:950-1507 GCA_032117095.1 Paenibacillus sp. | reverse complement strand
GCATTCTCGGGATGGGAGACATGCTCACGCTCATCGAAAAAGCGCAGGCGACGATCGACGACGAACAAGCCGAGGAGCTCGAACGAAAATTACGGCAATCCACCTTTACCCTAAACGATTTTTACGGCCAAATACAACAATTCAAAAAAATGGGTCCGCTAGAGCAAATTATGGACCTTCTTCCCGGGATGGGGCAACTCAAACAACTCAAAGATGCCAAAATCGATCCCAAACAAGTCGTGCGCACGGAAGCGATCATTCAGTCAATGACAAAGCAAGAAAAAGAACACCCCGAGATCATCCACGCCAGTCGACGCAAGCGCATTGCCGCAGGGAGTGGGACGACGATCAACGATGTAAATCGTTTGCTGACCCAATTCGAACAAATGAAAAAAATGATGAAGAAAATGACGCGCGAGATGGATGAGAAAAAAACCAAACAACTCGCCAAGAAAAGCGGCAAAAAAACGCACGAACCGAGTGTAAAAAAAAGCACATACAAAAAAGGCGGATTTCCGTTTTAAGTGCAGTTTCTCCCTTAGTGGATTTATATTTTC
>JAULZZ010000087.1:0-940 GCA_032117095.1 Paenibacillus sp. | reverse complement strand
AGTGAGAATACGCTTAAAACGAATGGGGGCACACAAGTCGCCGGTGTACCGTGTCGTCGTTTCTGATTCGCGTTCCCCACGGGACGGCAAATTTATCGAGGAAATTGGCACGTACAATCCACTCAAAGAGCCCGCAGAAGTCCGCTTAGACGAACAAAAGGCGTTGCGCTGGTTGCAACATGGGGCGCAAGCTTCCGATACCGTACGCAGTTTGTTCAAAAGGGCAGGGATTATGACCAAGTTCCACGAGGCAAAGTTGCAAAAACAAAGTCAGTAGTTTTTGGGATGCATGTGTGGCTCAGGGGAAGGAAAGAAGCGGCATGACGACACCACAGTGGCTCTTCATCGGCAAACTCGTGCGGGCACACGGCGTGAATGGTGCTGTGAAAGTGTGGACAAACACAGATTTTCCAGAACAAAGGTTTGCAAAAGGACAATCGCTCACGCTACGCAATCCATCACACCCAGAAATGACAAAAGTCGTGCACATCGCCACAGTACAACCCCCGAAGTCGAACACAATTGTCGTTTCGTTTGTGCAGGCAACACAACGCAATGACATAGAACCGTTCATCGGTTGGGACGTATGTGTACGGCGTGAGGTGCAACAACCGTTGCCTGCCCATGAATATTATTTTCACGAAATCATCGGGTGTGACGTGTTTGCGACAACAGGAGAAAAAATTGGTGCAGTTACCGACATTTTGCGGCCTGGTGCCAATGACGTGTGGGTCGTACGTACGACAGCAGGCAAGTCGGTATACGTGCCATACATTGCCGATGTCGTGTGCGACGTGCAACCGGCGCAACGGCGCATCGTCATTGCCTTGATGGAGGGGTTGCTCGAATGAAGATTGATGTCCTGACGTTGTTTCCTTCCATGGTCGAAGGACTGTGTGACGAAAGTATTGTCGCGCGGGCACAACAAAAGGGACACGTC
>JAULZZ010000086.1:0-9956 GCA_032117095.1 Paenibacillus sp. | reverse complement strand
TGTTTCTCGTGGCGAACACCAGATCCATAGGCGGATTTCATAAATTGTTGCCTACCGCCCTGTGGGATGATGGTTATTTGGATGTCCTGTGTTTACGCAAATGCAATCTCGCTGATTTTGTGCGCTTGGTGTCACGGGTCATTCGTGGCGAAGAAGTACAAGACGAGCTGCTGATTCATTTTCGGACAAAGCATGTCGAAGTGACCTCTCCCAAACTAGTCCGCTTGAATATTGATGGAGAATACGGGGGAGATTTGCCGTGTCGTATTCACGTCTTACCACAACATTTGCACGTGTTCATGGCAAAAACCGCCTTGTTGCACGGCAAGGAATAATATTGGGGCATCGCTATACACCGCATCATGCGCATAAAAAAGCAAAAAATCGTTTGTTTACGTCGTTTTATAGGGGACCCTAAATAAATTTTGGAGGTTTTTTTCATGTTGCAATGGAACAAGCCCCTGATGCGTATGGCGATAGCACATTTTTGTTTGGGAGTGTTATTTTTACTGTTTTCTGTGGTCGATGCACGCGAGCTTCTTGGGATTTCTCTTTGGTATAAACCGATGAAATTCGCACTATCCATTGGGATATACGGGATTTCACTCGCGTATCTCGTAGAGTTTGTTTCCAGTGTGGCCGTGAAGCGTTGGATCGTATGGGGCACGACCATTGGTATGGGAGTAGAAACGCTACTCATTACGATGCAAGCGATGCGTGGCGTAAAGTCGCATTTTAACTATGATGATATTTTTGGGATCGTCGTCTACGCGATAATGGGTGTTTCCATTGTGTTGGTGTCGATATTACTCATTATTTTGGGCACTTACTTGTACAGAAAACCTCCCCTTGCGTGGAGTCGTCCTTTTTCGCTTTCCGTTACGATGGCCATCGCATTGACAACGGTAGGAACTATCGTCGGCGGATACATGTCTAGGGGTTCGGGACACACGGTAGGTGGCGTCGATGGAGGACTTGGGTTGCCCGTGCTGAGTTGGAGTGTGTTGTATGGGGACTGGCGCGTTGCCCATTTTTTAGGCTTGCATGCATTGCAAATTTTCATCATTGCGGGATGGCTATTGCAAAAGAAAAAAGGAGCAGTACCGAGTTTATGGATGTTGTTCGTAGGATATGTGATCGTACTCACCGTCGTTATCGTCATGACGTTTCAGGGAAAACCGATTTTTTGAACCAGTAATCGTACGACGTAGGCATAAATGACCCGTATGATACTAAACACTGATTAAAAACGTCCATACCAAGAGCCCCATTTCACAAGAAATCACTGTGCTTTTTAAACAATGGGATTCCTGAATTCAATCAGTGTTTAGTATGAGGTGGAAGAATCGCCCCATAACACGTTTCCACCGATATCCCCTCTCACGCATATTCATCGTTTTTCCATCATACAATCTTACCATTCCATCGCAGTGTAAGCGCGAATGAACAAAGATGGGCGTGGGGGGATGGGTAGCGTGGAAAAAGTGGATATTGTCAAAGATATTGCCGAACGTACTGGAGGGGACATTTATCTCGGGGTTGTCGGCGCGGTACGTACTGGAAAATCGACGTTTATTAAGCGGTTTATGGAAACAATCGTCCTGACGAATATCCCAAACAAAGCCGAGCGCATGCGTGCGCAGGATGAATTGCCCCAAAGTGCCACAGGGAAAACGATCATGACGACAGAACCGAAATTTGTGCCAAACCAAGCGGTCAAAGTTTGTGTCGCCGAAGGGCTCGAAGTCAACGTTCGGTTGGTCGATTGTGTTGGGTATACGGTTGAAGGGGCATTGGGGTATGAAGACGAAGACGGGCCACGCATGGTGCATACGCCATGGTTTGCGGAGGCGATTCCGTTCCAAGAAGCTGCTGAAATCGGGACACGCAAGGTTATTCAAGAACATTGTACGTTGGGGGTCATTGTGACGACAGACGGGTCTGTTGCGGACATCCCACGTGCGCAGTACATCGAGGCGGAACGTCAAGTCGTCGAAGAGCTCAAAGAAGTAGGGAAACCGTTTGTGATGGTCGTCAATTCTTTGCACCCGCAGCATCCGGACACAGTGCAATTGCGCGATGAACTGGCTGCCGCATATGACATTCCTGTCATGGCGTACAGTGTTGCGACGATGACAGAAGATGAAATTTACCATTGCATGCGTGAAGTGTTATACGAGTTTCCTGTGCGCGAAATGAATGTGAACTTGCCAAGTTGGATTTTGGTGCTGGATTCGGAACATTGGTTGCGCCAAAGCGTAGAAGTGGCTGTGCGTGAAACGGTACAAGACGTGCGTCGCTTGCGTGATGTCGATCGGGTGGTAGAACAGTTTTCGCATGTAGAGCATGTGGAACGTGCGGTGTTGTCGACCATGAACATGGGGCAAGGGATGGCGACGATCGATATTCATACGTCCAATGTGTTGTATGATCGCATCCTCATGGAGGTAGTCGGCACGCCGATTCAGGGGAAAGATCAGCTGTTACAAATGATGATCGCATTTACGGAAGCGAAAACACAGTACGATCGCTTTAAGGAAGCGCTGGATATGGTCAAAAATACGGGATACGGCATCGCCTCCCCCGCACTGGCAGAGATGGTGCTCGACGAACCCGAATTGATTCGCCAAGGTGCGCGGTACGGCGTGCGCTTAAAGGCGACAGCCCCCTCGATTCATATGATTCGTGTTGATGTGGAAAGTGAATTTGCCCCGATTATCGGGACAGAAAAACAATCAGAAGAACTCGTGCGTTATCTCATGCAAGACTTTGAGCGAAATCCGTTGAAAATTTGGGAGTCGGATATTTTTGGACGGTCGTTGCATTCTATTGTGCGCGAAGGGATTCAAGCAAAGCTTGCGTTGTTGCCCGACCACGCACGCTACAAACTACAAGAGACGTTGGGACGTATTATTAACGAAGGGTCGGGTGGCTTGATAGCGATCCTGTTGTAGTGCGACATACGAACCGCAGATGGAAAACACATGCATAGAGAGTTGCCTGTTGCGAGAAAGCAAAAGGCGGTTTGACTGAGGCACAAAGGCGTAGTCTTTGTGTGGGGGATATGGTTTGAAATCATGATTCGGATAAATACCAAAAATTGCGCCCTTGTTGCGCATTATCCATGCGAGACACGAGCGACACCCTCCTCAAAAAAGTAAAGATGCGTTTTGCGCATAACATTTTACTATTTTTGTAAAAAGTACTTGCAATCGTGCGGTCCTATGATTTATGATAGGGGTGTTGCAAATGCAAGGGGGGTGAGTGCAATGAACAAGCAAGAATTAATTTCGAAAGTAGCAGAGACATCGGGTTTAACGAAAAAAGAAGTGGGGCAGATCGTTGATAGCGTATTTGATGTGATCACTGCGACACTGCATCACGGAGAAAAAGTACAGCTTGTCGGTTTTGGCAACTTCGAAGTACGCGAACGTCTCGCACGCAAAGGACGCAATCCACAAACGGGCGAAGAAATCGACATCCCAGCGAGTCGATCGGCAGCGTTCAAACCAGGGAAAACATTAAAAGAAGGATTTAGCGAAGTGCTCCAGCCGAGTTAGTTATGCATGCAGGGGCAGAGAAATGTACGATGCAACCCAGCTGGTGAGTACATAAGGGATAAAAGCTACGGAGGAGCGATGATCCACCGTAGCTTTTTTGGATTTTTCTTGAAGGGGAATGGAATTTTTTGTGCGGAGGTGTTTCGTATGATACGAAACACTGATTGATACGAAGCACTGATTGAATACGGGAATCCTATTGGTTAAAAAGCACAATGATTTCTTGTAAAATGAGGGCTCTTGGTATGGACGTTTTTAATCAGTGTTTCGTATGAGGGGACAATCCAGTGCAATGTTACTTCGGACAAGGTGCTTTGGGGGCTTGGGGAATTCGATATCCGATTGAAAAATTTACCTGTGGATAGCTTTGGCGAATATCAGGCGGAATTTTTGCGGGGATGGAACATGTTTTCATGCGTGCAATGATGTCTTCGGGGTGCATTTGCGGGTGGGCTTCCTTGTATAACGCATAGATTCCCGCACAAGTTGGTGACGCAAACGACGACCCTGAGAGCGGTTCTCGTTTGGGAATGACCAACGCCTCACCTGGGCACACAAAATCCATGTGCGTGTTTCGCGGTGTCCCTACGCTCAAGAGGTTCGTTTTATTGGTAGCCCCAATGCCCAATACGTGCGGGTCACGCATCGTCGCGGGCCAATGAAACGACGTAGGCGGGCCGTAGCGACCATCTGCGTCATCGGCATGATTGCCAACACTCACAAAAAAGACGACATTCGTTTGGATCATGCTGCGTATGAGTGATTCTATTTTGTTTATTTCATCTTTGACATCACAATGAAAGTTGATGTTGGCGCACCATTGCCTTGCCGTCTGAATCGCCACAGACGGACTGCCGATGGATAAATTTACGAGATCGCATTTCAATTGCGCACAATATGTTAAAGAGGCACGCAATCCTTTATAAAAAACTAGTGGATTTTCCTTGAATCTGTCCCTCCCTTCATGACGAAAGGAAATCAAATAAAGATCGATTCCTGGGGCGGTCGCTAGCATCGCTTCGCTCACCATCGTGCCATGCTGATTGTAGTTTACAAATTTATTCGTTTTAATAAAAGCATCGCTTGACTTTGGTTTGCGGAGGTTATGCTTGATTTCTTCGGTTTCTTTTTGATAATAACGGATGCATGCTGTCTTCTCTTTAAAAATAAAATCGTCTTTATACCATGCGCAACGCGTGTCAATTCTTTTTTCTCTAGGAATCAATCCATAATCTTCATTTGGTGAGGGAGAAATTGCAATATCGATGACGATGGCGCGCACGCCTTTTCCAGTGATACAGTTTTTATGTGCGTTGTGTGCACCAGTGGCTTGATTGCCCCATAATTTTTGATTTATAGGGGGAGGAATACAGCCTTTTGTACTTTTTGAATTGGAAATATGCGGAGGATAACGAGAGACATTTAGATTTAGTTTCTCGCTGGTTTTTGTATTTTTTGACTGAGCTTCGGCCTGAATATTTGGGAGGGTGGGCGATGAAGAGATACAAACGAGCAGTGAAAACAGCAATATGTTTCGTCGTATAAGGAAATGAGAAAAGACCATCAGTACATGCACTCCTTGTTGTTGGGAAGGAGGAGACCTTTCCCAGCTTAATAACGATAGTATAACAAAGTTTATTTTTTGTGCAATTTGTGTAATGAAACGAACGGCATTTTTTATTTTTGTTCCTCGTGGGGATTTGCCTTTACATTTGCGCATGCGTCAATTATAATCAATATTGTTGCTTGTTCGGGGTATGGCGCAGTCCGGTAGCGCGCACCCTTGGGGTGGGTGAGGCCGTGGGTTCGAATCCCGCTACTCCGATTTTTTAGCGTGGGTTACCCCTAGCACGTGTACCACGTGTACAATGAGGAGGATTCGTTGTAAGGATACAACGATCCTTCTCTTTTTTTCATTTATCCACTTGATCAGGGAACCGTTGCATGTCCTGTGTTTGGTTTTTGTCATCCGATACGGGGGACTGCATTTGGTTGGTTTTTGTACATATGGTATACTAATACTAAACGCTGATTAAAAATATCTATGAAAAGGGCTTGCTTTTACGAGAAATCTCGGTAATTTTTAACCAATAGGAATTCCTGTATTCAAACAGTGTTTAGTATTATAGCGAACTTTTAGGGACGTGGGGATTGATTTTTGTGAGTAGTGGAGGATTCGGGCAGTGATGAATGGTTGGGTGGATACGGTTGAGAAGTTGATCGGCGAAAACAAGATTTGTGCGGCGCACCTCTTGCCGATTCTCCCACGATTACGCACGCACGTGTTGCGTCTGTTTTTATCTAAAGCGACTGAGAGAACGTTCACGGATGACGTGTTGGATGCGATTGCGAGTGCGGTATGTTTGGTGCAGTGGGGGATCGATATCCATGAGTTGGTCACGGATGAGGAACACCTCGAAAGTCGCCAACAAAAAGTATTGGCCGGCGATTATACGAGTGCGCAATACTATGCGTTGTTGGCTGCATGTGATCAACGGGAAGCGATCGCATACGTAGCAGATGCGATTTGTGCGATCAATCAGAAGAAAGTACAGGGGTATTTGTGGGCGCAGCATGAGCCACTTATTTTTTCACAGCAACTTTCCATACACGTAGCGTGTGATACGTTATTATATTTGTGCTTTTCGCAGTGGATTTCTGAACGGCATCGTGCGTGCTTTGAACAAGTTATCGTTGCGCTGGCGACGTGTGGACGATTGTTGCGCTATGTAGAAGACGGTGCTGTGGTTTGTGCAGATGTGCGGGAGTCGATGCGATCGAGTGTGCATACCCTAGAAGAGTGGCTGGGACAACAGGGAGGGGAAGCGTATGCCGAACAGTTGCGGCATATTTGCTCCTTCATTCTTGACGATGAAGTCGTGTTGCGTATTTTGCATAGTGCTTGATTTCATGCGAAGAAGCCCTTAATTGAAAACATTATACATAGAGAGTTGGCTTTTGCGGGGGGCATAGGTACGGAAATCGTGCCGTATTGCGTCGTCGAAAAGCTGTAAATAGAAAGTCAGAAGGCAAGGGAGGGCGAGATAGAAGATGGAACCCCACGAAAAAGAACAGCATGTTCATGCGTTGTTTGAACGGATCGCTCCCACGTACGACACGATGAATGATGTGCTCAGCGGACGTTTTCATAAGCAGTGGCGTGCGAAAACGATGCGTCGGATGCGCGTGCAGCCGGGGCAAACCGCCGTTGATCTGTGCTGTGGGACGTGTGACTGGACGATTGCTTTGGCAGAGGCGAGCGTGTATGGGGACATTATTGGCGTGGATTTTAGTGCGCAGATGCTCTCTTATGGCGCAGAAAAAATTCAGCTTCGTGCGTTGCAGTCCCGCATTCGTTTAGTACAAGCCAACGTCTATGCGCTTCCCCTTGACGAGCACAGCGTCGACTTTGCCACGATTGGGTTTGGGTTGCGTAATGTGGCACATCTCGACCACGTGTTGGCGGAGATGACCCGTGTGGTCAAACCTGGGGGAAAAGTCGTATGCCTTGAGTTGTCCAAGCCGTTATTTCCACCGATGCGGTGGCTCGCTGGCCTGTATTTTGAACGCATGATGCCCCTGCTGGCACACGTGCTCGTAAAAAAATATCGTGACTACCGGTGGCTTCCGGAATCGCTCGCCACGTTTCCGGATCCGTTAGAATTGTGTCGGCATTTTTCCAAAGCGGGGTTGCATGACGTGCGTTGGTGGCCTTTGACGGGTGGAATTGCTGCGTTGCACATCGGAACAAAACGATGAATGCAGTCGTAGGCAGTTTTCGCTCTTTTATGAAAATGATCAAAGTAGAACATTCCGTATTTGCATTGCCTTTTGCCTACATGGGAACGGTACTTGCAACGGAAATGTCGACGCAGACGACATCGTTTTGGAGCGTGGTCGGATGGGTGACCGTCGCCATGGTTGGCGCGCGCAGTGCGGCGATGGGGTTGAATCGGGTGATCGATGCGCACATCGATCGGCGTAATCCACGCACCGCACATCGGGTGATTGCTGCTGGAAAACTGTCTGTGCGTAGTGCATTGGTTTGGGTCTTTTTTTCGTTGATTTTATTGTTTGTCGGTGCTGCGCAACTAAACGAAACGTGCCTCCTCTTGTTGCCAATCGCACTGTTTGCACTCACTGCTTATTCATACACAAAGCGGTTTACGTCATTGTGTCATCTTGCTTTGGGGGCGACGATCGGACTCGCACCCATGGGGGGGTGGGTAGCCGTCACGGGCAGTGTCGATGTGCTGGCGTGGCTGCTCGGGAGTGCGGTTGCTTGTTGGGTGGCAGGGTTTGACATTGTTTATGCGTTGGCAGATCAACAATTTGATCGCACACATGGCGTACATTCGATTCCGGCGCGTTACGGGACGGTCGTGGCATTGTGGGTCGCACGAGGATTGCATGTGCTCACGTTTGGGTTGTTTATCGCCATCGGTGTCACGGCATCGTTAAGTTTTTTCTATGCGCTCGGTGTGGTCATCGCAGGTGCATTGTTGTTTTATGAACATTGGCTCATTCGTCCTCACGACTTGTCACGACTGCAGTTTTCATTTTTCACACTCAACGGGACATTGAGTGTCGTTTTGTTCATCATGACCGTGTTGGATCGGTGGTTACTTTCATAGCGCATACGCATCACAGCGTAAAAACGTATACGCAGGGGGCTTTTTCTTGCGAGATAGCAAAAGGCGAGGCCTCTCGGCTGGGGGATACGGATTAAAATTGGGCTTAAGATGGAGTGCGTTCTTCTGAAACCGTATGCGAAGATTGTTTCTCTTGTTTCGTGTTTATGGAGAAAATGATAGCGTACTCTTCCATATTTTTCGATTCAAGTAAGGGGGAAACTTGTCCCTGTCCAGTAAGGGAATGTCTCGATGAAAACAGTGCAAAAAAAGCAACGGAGCAATAGGAAAGGGTTAATAGAACCCAGCGGATGGGTTGCGACTTTGACAAAGAAGCGAAAAAACTGCTGGAGAAAGGCGGGGAAGAGGTGTGAGTACATTGCAAAGGTTGATTGCACAGCTGTGCCCTGAGGGGGTGCCGTATGTTGAATTAGCTTCAGTTGTTGATTATGAGCAACCTAATAAATATATTGTTAAAAACACAAATTATGACGATAGACACACAACCCCTGTATTGACAGCTGGGCAGTCATTCGTATTAGGTTATACAAACGAAACCGATGGTATATATGAAGCGGATAAGCAGAAGCCCGTTATTATATTTGATGATTTTACGACTTCTTTTCATTGGGTAGATTTTTGTTTCAAAGTTAAATCTTCAGCTATGAAAATGTTGACTCCTAAAGATGAAAATGTTTCATTATTCAGGTATTTATATCATGCGATGAAAAATATAAAATACTCGCCTGTTGATCACACTCGTCAATGGATCGAAAAATATTCAAAATTTTCCATCCCCCTCCCCCCGCTCCCGATCCAACAAGAAATTGTGCGCATCCTAGACACCTTCACAGCGCTTATAGAAGCGCTTACAGCAGAGCTTGCAGCAAGGAAGAAGCAGTATGCGTATTATCGGGACAAGTTGTTGACGTTTGGGGATGAGGTGGAGCAGAAGACGATTGAAAGTATATGCATAAAAATTTCCTCAGGTGGCACACCGAACACCGCAAGAAGTGATTATTACGATGGCGATATTCCTTGGCTAAGAACTCAGGAAATTGACTGGCGTGATATTCGAGATACAGGTGTAAAAATCACTGAGGTAGGTCTTAAGAATTCTTCTGCAAATTGGATACCTGAAAACTGTGTAATTGTAGCGATGTATGGAGCAACCGCCGCAAAGGTTGCAATCAACAAAATTCCTGTAACAACGAACCAAGCCTGTTGCAATCTTCAAGTAGATGAAAGCAAGGCAATGTATCGCTATGTTTACTATTGGCTTACTAATAAGTACTTAGAACTTAAAGAGCTTGGACAAGGTTCACAGACAAATATTAATGCAAAAATAATTCGGAGTTTCCAAATCCCCCTTCCCCCGCTCGCCGAACAAGCCCGCATTGTCGATATCCTCGACCGCTTCGACACCCTTGTCAACGACCTGACAAACGGGCTGCCCGCCGAAATCGCAGCAAGACGCAAACAATACGCATATTACCGCGACAAATTATTGACCTTTCAGGGGGCGAGCGGATGATACGCATCACGATTTCATACTAAACACGGATTAAAAACATCCATGTAGAGCGATTCCTTTTGCGAGAAAGCACAGTGGTTTTTAACCAATAGGCTTCCTGTATTCAATCCAATGTCAACAGGTTAAGCGGATGATCTCGGGTACGGATGAATCAGTGAGGATAGGTTGTTTTTTAGAAAACGTCAAGATTTTTAAAATTTTTTATTTGCAACATTTTTCAGGAAAGTTCTT
>JAULZZ010000085.1:0-6008 GCA_032117095.1 Paenibacillus sp. | reverse complement strand
CCTCATTTTAGGATGAACAGTGCGATGAACGGATGTGCGTATCCGGTGTGGGAAGAACGAATAGGCGACGCTGTGTACATTATAACAGGTTCGTTCGTGCATCGTCCAAAATGGGGTGTTCACGGGAGACGGTGCTGTGCCTTGACAAGGAAACGGGAAGATTGTAACTTTTCACTAAAAAATCACATACCATGTCTGCACAAAAAAACGATGTCCGATGGACACCGTCGCATAAAAACTACGCTCCCCTACAAGGGCACGCATACGTGATTACTTACGGATCACTTCAAATCCTTTTTCTTGCAATAAAGCATCGATCCCACGTGCTCCTGTCATATGTCCTGCACCGACCACGACAAAATACGTGGCAGGTGTCGTGCTTTGCAGTGCGGTGACGAGTTTTTCTGCCATGGCTTGGTCGCGCGCATCGAAGAGTTTTTCGTACGCTTGGGGGTCCTGTATTCGCGCTTGTTCTACTATTTTTGTGATCCCAGCTTCATCGCCCTTTTTCCAAAGGGAAAGCATCTCCACGGATTTGTCTTCATGAATATGGTCAATCGCATAGTCCAATGCTTTCTTTTGGTCTTCGATACTCCCGCCACTCAGTAGTGTGAGTTGCTGCTCTTCTGTTTCCAATTCTACGATTGTTTTTTTGTCTTTTTGTGCTTTTGCAATGTAGTATGAATCGATCCCAAATTGCGGACTCAAACCGTTTTTCATCCCTTTTAACGCTTCCACCTGCACGCCGATAAACCAAGGTTTGTACATATCGAGTGCGCCTTCTTTGATGCCAAATGGATTCAAAAATTCATACAATGTGGCGTAGCGTTTCGTATCCAACGTCTGTTTTAATGTCATGCCGTCTTTAAACATACCTATATTCGCAATGGTTTGTTGTGTTTTGGCAGGGTCAGATTTTGTAATATCGACTTCCACGACGAGATGCGTCGACTGTGCATACGACTCTTCGATTTCTTTGCGCAAAGGGTACAGTGCGCTGTCTCCGATATGAATCGACCCGAGCAAAAACATTTTGTTTTTCCCATTTTTCACTTCCCAAAGAAATCCTTGACTCGGGGACGTATTGTTGCGCACCACGGTGTTTTTTGTGGGGGATTCGATCGTCACCGTACGCGATTTCGCATCATAGGCGACCGTATACCCGAATAACGCTTGGAACAGTCGAATCGGCACATACGATTGCCCATTTATTTGTTGTGCGGTTGCCATGAGCGTGACAGGTTTGCCGTTTTTCTTTGCCTCTTTGCTGCCGAGAGGGATGATGTATTCATCCGAACCGATCGTCACGGCGATGGCGTTGGCTTTTGCATCCCAACGGGATTGTCCTTTGATGAGGGCAATCGCTTGGCGTAGGGGCAAAAATACCGTTTCTTTCATGAGGCGAGGCAGTGCTTTTCCTTCCCATGCAACGCGCTTTCCGTCAATTTGTACAGAGATTGGTTGTGTTTTTGTGGCAGGTTTTGCCAGCACAGGAATCGAAATCGTTGAAATGAGCAAGCATACGGCGACCAATACAGATGATAAAATCCGTTTCATCGTAATCCCTCCTAATTTTTATTGTGCCAAAGGAAAACAAGGTGTAGTTGTTTGCGGAGGTTCGCGAATGCTAGGGGAGAACAGCTCCGCAGTGTCTTTGATGCGCATTGCTTTCAATGGCGTGGTTCTTGAAATGTGAACGGCAACGCACCGAACAAACTGCGCATGGAACAAAAGGAACCCCCCTTATACGAAACACGGATTAAAAACATCGATGCAAAAGCTCTTTTTTACGAGAAAGCACAGTAATTTTTAACCGATAGGATTCCTGTGTTCAAACCGTGTGTATTATGCGTGTGACTTTCGCTTTCCATACGTCAGTGCACGCCACACCGATTCCATCGGCCCCATGGAAAAGCGCAGTAGCCACCAACGGCTGTATATGACTTGTACGATAAAAATACCTGTGGCAATCCCGAACAATCCGACTGCATTGACCGTGCCGTACAGACCAAAACCGTAGCCATAAAAGAGGATTCCGCAAATCACGGATTGCATGAGATAGTTGGTCAGTGCCATGCGTCCGGCATATTGCAAGGGGAGCACCCATTTGGAAAAAGACGGCGATTGCAACAAGGTCAACAAGGTCAAAGCATAAAAGCAAGCCAACCCGAGGTCGGCAAAAAAACCGAAATAATTGAATCCAGCATCGTATAACGTTGTCGCTGAAAACGTAAGACGGGTACGACAATATTCTTTTATGATGGTAAACACTATACCCATGGCCAAGCTGTACAAGAGCCATTTTCGTCGAAAGGCACGATCGTCGTGCAACCGCAGCAGTATCCCACTTTTGTACACCGAAGCCCCCAATAGGAATAACGGTAAAAGAAGGAAAGGACTTAATAGTATGGTAGGCGGGCCATAAAATCCCCAATCTTTCGCTTGTTGCACCACGACATCGCGGAATGTGCCTGTACTGTATTGTACAATGGCGGTGTCGTAACGTTGTTTTATTTCGCTGTTTTGTTTGGTGATTTGGGCGTCTGTTTGTGGACCAGATAGCGTGCCTACAAATAACAGTGCGCCAAAAAACACGTTGATTGCGACGGCCCACAGGAGCAGTGTGCGAGCAGAGCGCCGATAAAACAACAACAGCAGCAACCCGTTGAGCGCATAGACGATGAGGATATCGCCCCACCAGAGCAATAATGCATTGCCAATCCCAATGCATAATAAAATGAGGATACGACGCAAAAACAGACGGTTTGGAGCGCGTTGTTTTGTACGTGCCCGTGTCATAAATATCATGAAACCGAGGCCGAACAACAAGGAAAACAACGTGTAAAATTTCCCTTGTACAAACCAATCTACCCCTGTTTTGGCGATGTTGTCATACGAAGTCTTCGTCCAATCGAGCTGGAGGATTTCCCCATAGATCATGGGAAGTGAAAACCCGACGATGTTGATGAGTAAAATGCCCCATAAAGCGAATCCACGGAACACATCGAGGGACACCATGCGATCGGGTGAGCGCATGGAAATGCCAGTCGTCTCGTGCGTAATACGGTCATTTTGTTGCAATGGTCACCCCTCCTTGTTTGAATAGCTTATCACTGCGAGTACGGAAAAGCCATCGCACGGACGACCACGCATCGTAGCACGTAGTCCGCCACATTCATTGTTCATCTTCTTTGGAGTCACTCAAACGCATCATTTTTTTTGCTGTTCTTGTGTAAATGAATACGGGCACTACTGTGAATGACAGTAAAATCAAGTACGGGGTAATTGAGAAGGTTTCTGTTACGATGCCGTGAATAGCAAGCGCAATGAAGCCACATGGAATGAGCCAAAAAAAGCTCTGAAAAGCTGTGTTTTGTGCTTTGAGCATCATCCAGTTTTCCCCTTCATCGAGTGTTTTTATGAAGGTTTTGTACGTGAGAGTTCGAAAATTGAGTTTCCGCTTTGGAAACACTTCATTGTGCACACGACCATAATAAAACCATACGAACAACCAAATGAGATTTAATCCCCCCAAACACAATAACATGATTTCCATCGCACGAATGTCCTGTATGAATATCTCTTTCATTTGATAGATTTTATCTTGAAAAAGCAGCATCAATAATGGAAAAACAGATAGGATCATGGGGTAACTCAAGAGACTGCCTCCGAGGATGAGTCGTTTTTCTTTTTCTTCTTGCGTGGTAGAAGTACGTTGGATGATGCGTAGTTGTATGATGCTGATGCCGAGAAGTACGATGCTGATGACAGCGAAGAGTGCATAAATGACATCATAAGGAAAGAACAACATGGGCACAAAATGCTTTAAGGCTGAAGGGATATTTAGATCGGTAAATCCTAGCAAGAACCCTATCAATCCTGCACTTCCTAGCAAAAGTACTTCTTTGACTAAGGGGGGCATCTTGCGCTTTGGGATAAGCTTATTCATCATCTCACGTCTCCTTCTTCGGTTTGTTGGGGCTTCTCCAGAGAAACGTCCAAATAAAATACGGTGTCTACGGGCTGTTCAAACGTCTGCGCAATTTTTAGTGCCAGCACAATGGAGGGGGCGTAGTCGCCTTTTTCGATCATCGCGATCGTTTGGCGGGAGGCACCGATCTTTTCTGCTAGATCGGATTGGGACAGGCGGTGTCGCGCACGCAACTCACGTACACGGTTACGTAAATCCATCAGCGGAAGCTCCTTTCTTATCGGATGACGTCCCATGTGTGAATTGTAATGGATAGTAGTCAAAATGTCAACCATTATTTTCAAAATGTCAATTTTTATTTTCAATTCCTCTCGAAGGTTGACGGCTACACGTGGGATGCTGCGCAATGAACCCCCAATCTTTTTGCCCCCTCTTTTTTTCGATGGCGTTGTTTTGCTTCTCGTGTGCTGGTTGGACGGGATAATTCGTTGTCCGTTCGCATACATTGGGGGACAAGGAATGTCCAAAGGAGCAGGGGGAACACAGGATGAGCCGTATGCACAAACGACAAGGTGTCGAGGACGCACCAGACCACGCAAGCCAAACACGTAAAAAAAACGACACACATCCCTGGCATACGTATTCCATTGCACAGATCGAAGACATTTTGGAAACGTCTGCCGGCGCAGGACTTGATGCGTCTGCTGTACAACGGCGACTTGCCGCCGCAGGAGCGAACACATTACAAGAACAAGCCCGTACTCCGCTGTGGAAACTGTTTTTACATCCATTTCAAGATTTTATGGTCGTCGTATTGTTGGTGGCAACCGCCTTGTCTGCGTGGATGGGGGAGACGGTCGACGCGTTGACGATTGTGGCAATTTTGATCATAAACGCCATTCTCGGGATGTTCCAAGAATACCGTGCCGAAAAGTCACTACAAGCATTAAAAAAATGGTTGACACCGACGGCGCGGGGATGGCGTGGGGGAGCGTTGCAAACGTTATCTGCCACGGAACTTGTGCCTGGGGATGTTGTCGTCGTGCAACGGGGCGACCGTATTCCAGCAGACGTGCGCTGGGTGCACTGTGATCGCTGTATGGTAGAAGAAGGTTCGCTCACGGGGGAATCTCTTGCGGTAGAAAAAGACGTTTTGCCCTTACAGGCGATCGATTGTCCGTTGGGAGATCGGCGGAACATGGGGTATATGGGGACGATGGTCACCCAAGGCAAAGGCACCGGCATTGTCGTGGCGACGGCGATGGAAACGCAAATGGGGAAAATTGCGCATTTATTAAACCAAACGACAAAAGTAGAGACCCCATTACAGCAAAAAATGGCCCAATTCGGTAAGAAATTGATCACGGTGGCGTTGGTGTTGACAGGGTTGGTCATTGTTATCGGCTTGTTGCAGGGGCAACCGTGGACGACGATGGTACTCGCAGGCATCTCTCTCGCAGTGGCAGCCATCCCAGAAGGGCTTCCTGCGATCGTGACGGTGGTATTGGCGCTGGGAGTGCAACGGATGCTCCGCCATAATACGATCGTACGTAAATTGCCGTCTGTGGAGACACTCGGGTGTGCCACTGTCATTTGTGCGGACAAAACGGGAACGTTGACTCAAAATAATATGACGGTCACGACATGGTGGAGTGGAGGCATCGAGGAGGAAGAATACGAAGAACACTTGCCCGAAGCGGAACTCCAAGCAAAAAGCCAACGTTTTTTCCATGAACACGACCAACCGAATGTGCGTGGACAGCGCATAGAGGGGAATACAGCGCACACGGCGGTGTCGTCCTTGGTGCAAATCGCCACATGGTGCAACGAAGCGACGTGGGAGGAAGAGACGCAAGCAGAGGGAACAGCGAAAGAAAGGGCGGGGTCTCCTCGTTGGCGTGCCCAAGGGGACCCGACGGAGAAGGCATTGCTCGTGTGGGGCGCCTTGCGCGGCGTGCAACATCGTACGGGACAACAGCGACAACCGCTTATGCATACGTTTCCTTTTGATGCGGTACGCAAGCGCATGTCCGTCGTCGTCGCCACAAAAGTCGGTCGTACAACGCATGAGGCGATC
>JAULZZ010000084.1:0-1639 GCA_032117095.1 Paenibacillus sp. | reverse complement strand
ACGAGTGCTCGGGCCACAGACGGAGCTCATTGGGTTGCTCGCCCGCAAAGAATTGCGTCTCATTGACCCGACATTACAAAAATACTTCGCCGATACGTGGGAGAATGCCGTCAAAGTCACCGAATCATTCGAGACGTTTCGGGATTTGATGGGAAACTTACGAGAAGCGTATCAGTCGAGCATTGCGAGTCGGGCCAACGAAATCATGCGGGTATTTACAGCGGTGACAACGATATTTATTCCATTAACATTTATCACTGGGGTGTACGGGATGAATATTTCACAGCTCCCCGGCCTTACGATTCCTCATTTTGAGCTCATTCTGATTATCTTGATGGCGATCATTGCCGTGTGCATGTACATTGTGTTTCGTATGAAAAATTGGCTATGACTGGTATGCCAAATGATGCGATGACAACCGGTCGTTCCTGCTAGGGCACTGCGATACACCAATTTGTGAAAACTTACCTTATCTCAAACAAACGTTTTTTGCTTGTTTTTATGCATAGGATAGGCTGTATAGCGCCAAAGGCAACGCGCTGTGTAGCAGGTTTCAATAGGGGAATCGGATTAGCTCGCTTTGTCGCGGTACGACATGCGGAGCAAACGCAACCGTTCGTAGGCGAGGTCGGGGTGCATCTCCCGCCACAGTGCAAAGGAAGATAGTTTTTCTAAGATCTTTTTTAAGTACCGATCCCCTTCTTGTGCAAAAAGAGCGAGCACACGAGCGTGTTCGTCGAGGGGCAACGTTTTGAGTTCCGCGGCAATGAGTGCATGCAACGCATACCCTTCATGATGCATTTGCTCCAACAGCGCAAGCACATCGCGTCTTGCCATGGACAGCTCCCGATGCACATCGAGTCCAACCCCGTTTTTGAGTGCCGTTAAAATGTGGGTTCGCTGTTGTTGTGCCGTCGTTTCGCGGTCGATGATGCGCTGCTGTTGTGTTTTTTTCCATTGCTGAAATGCGTCGTCGTCGATCGTGCGATGTACCCAGTCGAGGGGAAATGTCATTTGGCGAGGAAATAACGTCGTAATGTGGAGCAACGATTCCCCGTATTGACGCACTTTTTGGACGCCGATGCCGGGGATTTGGAGCAGTTCTTGCTCAGAATGGGGCAAAAACGTACTGACGAGTCGCATGATGCGGTCTGTGAGGATAAAGTAAAGTCGTTTGTGTTCGGCAAACGCTTGTGCTTTGCGCCATGTGCGCACGGCTTCGAGTGCGGTGTCGTTTGGGTGCAGGTGGGCGTAATACGTGAGTTTGGAGAGGTGGTCGTGTTTTTTTGAGGAGGATTCGCGCTGAGGCCACGTCGACATGGGGATGATCGGAACGTATCCTTCTTGTACACGGAGGCGCAATTGCATCCGAAATTGACGCAACATTTCCCCCCAATCATCGCCGTCATACCAGATGTGCTTTTGTTCCTCGGGCGTACCGTCCGCTTCCGTCCATGCAACGCGCCAGTGGTTTTGGTGTTCAAAAATTTGCACTTGGGCGTATAGGGCATAGCACCCTGGGGTCTTTTTTTTCAACCGATTTGACAAGATGGTGTTCACGGTGGGGATGCACTCCTTTTTTTGGTGGGTTTGCGACAAAACGAAAACGCGTCGCGGGTCCTGCGTCAGAAGAAGACAA
>JAULZZ010000083.1:5000-5328 GCA_032117095.1 Paenibacillus sp. | reverse complement strand
GGGTGCGACCGACCTCGTTTAAGCACATGGGATTGTTCCCCGAACAAGCGACAAACTGGCAGTGGCTGTCACAAAAAATCAAACAAGCCCAACGACCCGTTAAATTGCTCAACTTATTCGCCTATACCGGGGGAGTCACGATCGCCACAGCCCAAGCAGGTGCTTCCGTGTGTCATGTCGATGCCGCCAAAGGCATGGTGGCGTGGGCAAAAGAAAATGCGACATTGAATCGGCTTGACGCACAGTCCGTGCGCTGGATAACCGATGATGTGTTTAAGTTTGTACAACGTGAACAACGTCGTGGGAGCACGTACGATGCGATCGTCAT
>JAULZZ010000083.1:0-4974 GCA_032117095.1 Paenibacillus sp. | reverse complement strand
GTGTGGTGTCTCGCCATGGAGGGTTGCTCGAAAGTGGCGAAATCGGGCTTCCACTCACCAGTGATCCAACCCTTGTGCTCCCCTCGGGAAGTACGTGTCGATGGCACTTCCCCCCACAACGCATACTAAACACTGGTTGAATACAGGAAACCGATTGGTTAAAAAGCACAGTGATTTGTTGTAAAATGGGGTTCTTAGTATGGACGTTTTTGATCAGTGTTTAGTATCACTAAGAGATGTTCGGTTGCTCAATATTCGTGATTTTACCCAGCAAATATACCAAGAGATGTTGGTTATATACAGAAATTTGACTCAAATAATCATTAAGAAAAGTCGCACGAAGCTCCTTGCCCCGTTGGCATTCGAAGACGCCTTTTTCGGTTAATTTGACCCAGACGATTCTCCGGTCTTCGAGGTCACGTTCTCGTTCGATCAAATGATTTTTTTCCATGCGGTCGAGCATCGTCGTGACGGCCGCAGGTGTCGTCGTCAAGTAGTGGATCAAGTCAGATGGCTTCGTCCGCTCGTGTGATTCGATGTACTCCAACACCGTGAACTGACTTTCCGTAAGGGCGGGGGCCAGCTGGCTGTCCATATACACCTTCACATCTTTGTAGAGCTTAAACCAAATTTTGGCGAATTCATCTGAATACATAAATGTTCACTCCTCCATAATTGTGAATTTATTCCAATTATAGCATATATCTACCAAAAGATATAGCTGCTTGGCGCGAATTTACAAATTCTTCTAAATTTCTTGAATATCTCTTGCTATTTTCACGGCGGTTCCGTTTGTGTACGAAAAATATCCCACACCTCTATTTATAGCACAAAATTTTCGCATTGTAAATGTTGAAAGCGGTTTCATCAAAATATTTTTACTACGAATCGTATACGTGACGTACAACCGAGTGCGGTCCATGTGCGCTTCGCAGCTGTGTTCTTCTCTCCCCCTTTGGCAGACCTTTTGGATGTTTTTGCTATGTTTTCCAGCGTTGACTCTGGGATTGTGGAAGCAACCACATCGTGCGGTTCTCCTTGCTCGGGGACAAAACGCAGCGCACTATCGCCATGTACCGCGACGGCCGTCACCACTTCATGACATCCAGCGGGCTCCTTGCCTACGGGGGGTACAAGAAAAACACCGGTCGCATGGCGTAACACAGGATAGTGTGTCAAAGAAAGGCGCATCACATACCCCAATGCTGTCACAATCAACAACGAAACGGTCATGTCATGCAACGGGACGACGGCGACGACTTCATCGTCGGGTTCGAGTTTCATGAGTTTTGTCCCCGTCGCCACCCGACCTTTTAGAGGGATGTCCCGCACGAGAAGTTTGAGGAAATACCCTTTTTTGGTCACGAGCACAAAAGGGATGTCCACCGACTGCGCATGAAATACCCCGATAACCTCGTCTTCGGCGGACCATTTTGCTGCGACGATGGGGGCAAGGCGTTGCGCACCGTATTCCCCAATGTCCGTACACTTTATCGCCCCTTTTTTGCTCGCCATGACGACGACACCTTGACGTAGCGTGCGTTCATGCGCAACGGGCAAAGCCGCCACCACGCGATCCGTTGGCGCAAAGGGGACCACATTCGTGAGCGGGATGCCTTCGTCTTTCCATTTTGCATCTGGGATGGCATGAATGGGTAACGTCGCATAAAACCCAGACTGACTAAACAACAACAACTGTTCGAGCGTATTGAGGCAACGCGCAAAAAATATCGCATCGCCCTCCCGACACCCCGCCGTTCGCACATCTGCCCCTGATCGCTGGTAGGAAAGGATACTCGAACGCTTCATATACCGTTGCGCACTCAAGGTGACCCACACGTCTTCTGAAGCGATCATCGCTTCTACGGCAACGTGTAATGCTTCGGTTTCTTCCGTGATGTCTGTTCGCCGCGCGATGGCAAACCGTTTGCGCACATGGCGCAACGCTGTTTTGATCGTGTCGATGAGGACGCTCTCCTCTTGGATAATCCGTTGCAATGCAGCAATTTGTTGCCGAATGTCGGCGAGCTGTTGGACAATGTGGTCGATCTCTAACCGCGTCAGCCGATACAACGGCATGACTAAGATGGCTTCCGTTTGGCGTTCACTCAACGAGAACGTATGCATCAACGCCTGTGTCGCCTCTGTGCGGTCATTTGCCTGCCGAATCAACGCAATGATCGCATCCAAATTCGCCCATGCAATTTCAAACCCGAGCAAAATGTGCTCACGGTCTTGTGCTTTGCGCAGGTCGTACTGCGTGCGTCGCAAGACGACTTCTTTTTGGTGGTCCAAATACGCCGTCAACATTGCCTTAATGCCGAGCTGTTGTGGTGCTTTATTGACGATGGCGACCATGTTAAAATTGTATGCCGTTTGTAAATCCGTTTTTTTGAGCAAATAGTGTAAGATGCTCTGACTGTCCGCTTCTTTTTTGAGTTCAATGACGATGCGCAACCCGTTTCGGCCACTTTCATCGCGTACTTCAGCGATACCCTCGATTTTTTTGTCTAGTCGAATGTGTTCCATGCTCGCCACGAGTTTCGCCTTGACGATACCATACGGAATTTCGGTAATGACGATTTGTTGCCGGCCTCCGCGCATGTCCTCCATGTGCGTACGGCTCCGAATGGTGATGCGTCCTTTGCCCGTTTTGTACGCTTCGACGATGCCTTCCTTCCCGAGGATAATCCCCCCTGTTGGAAAGTCTGGTCCTTGCACGATGTCCATCAGTTGCGTAACGGTCAACTGCGGGTCATCCAACAAGCGAATACACGCCTCGATAATCTCATGGATGTTGTGCGTGGGAATTTCTGTGGCAAACCCTGCGGAAATCCCACTCGCCCCATTGACGAGCAAGTTGGGGTAATGTGCAGGCAGTACGATGGGTTCTTGCATCGAGCCATCGAAGTTGTCACGGTGGGGCACCGTTTCTTTTTCGATGTCCTTTAGCATCTCCATTGCAAGCAAAGATAACCGTGCTTCGGTATACCGCATGGCGGCGGCAGGGTCGTCGTCTTGGGAACCCCAGTTGCCGTGCCCATCGACAAGCGGATGCGCCATTTTCCAAGGTTGGGCGAGGCGCACCATGCCATCGTAAATCGACGTATCGCCGTGCGGATGGTAATTTCCCATGACATCGCCGACCGTTTTGGCAGATTTGCGGTACGGTTTATCTGGTGTATTTCCTGACTCATACATCGCATACAAAATGCGTCGTTGTACGGGCTTTAAGCCGTCACGCACATCAGGAATGGCGCGGTCTTGGATGATGTATTTGGAATATCGCCCAAACCGCTCTCCGACTACTTCTTCCAATACAACCGGTTGCAAAGCATTGGTCTCATTCATCAGGGTCGTAATTCCTTTCTTAAACGGTGCAAATGAAAGTGCTTAAAAATTTTTGGAACAGCGCGACGCAGCCTCGTGTCCGCGACTGGATGTGCGTGCATCCTACGTGCGGGATTTATGCCTCGTATTGTGTAAAGTCCACATTGTCAATGATCCACCGTTTGCGTGGTTCGACGTGGTCGCCCATGAGCGTAGCCACGCGACGTTCCGCCTTTGTTGCATCGTTGATACGCACTTGGAACAACACCCGTTGCGCTGGATCCATCGTCGTTTCCCATAGTTGCTCTGGATTCATCTCTCCGAGTCCTTTGTACCGTTGCAGTTGGACGTGTGCAGGGTGCCGACGCAACACGTGTGCCAATTCCTCTTCTGTATAGACGTACTGCGTGCGTGTCGTGTTTTTTGTCGCCTTGGTCGTCACTTTATACAAAGGTGGCCGTGCGAGGTAAATCATGCCGGCATCGAGCAAAGGCTTCATATACCGATAAAAAAAAGTCAACAGCAACACTTGGATGTGTGCGCCATCCGTATCCGCATCGGTCATAATCACGATTTTTCCGTAGTTTGCCCCTTCCACATCACAAGTCGCACCGACATCCGCCCCGATCGTGGCGATAATCGCCCGATATTCTTCGTTTTTGAGCAAATCTGCGAGTTTCGCTTTTTCTGGATTCATCGGTTTGCCCCGCAGCGGCAAAATGGCTTGATGTTTGGCATCGCGCCCTTGTTTGGCAGAACCGCCCGCCGAATCGCCCTCGACAATAAACAACTCGTTGTTTTGGCGGTCTTTGGACTGTGCGGGGGTGAGTTTGCCGACCAAAGGGTTCGCTTCGGCACGCCCTTTTTTTCCTGTACGCACTTCTTCGCGCGCTTTGCGAGCAGCTTCGCGTGCTTTTGAGGCGAGTACGGCTTTTTTGAGCAACTGTTGGGCGACGAGCGGGTGCTCTTGCAAGAGCCGTGAAAGCTGTTCGGAAACGATCGCATCGACAACGCCCCGTGCCGCTACACTGCCGAGCTGCCCTTTTGTCTGCCCGACAAACTCCACATCGGCCATTTTGACGTGGAGCACGGCCATCATGCCTTCCCGCAAGTCGGACCCTTCGAGATTTTTGTCTTTTTCTTTCAGCAACTGGTGTTTGCGTGCGTATTCATTCATCACCCGCGTATAGGCCGCTTTGAACCCCGTTTCGTGCGTTCCCCCACTGCGTGTCGGGATAGAGTTCACATACGAGGCGATCGTTTCTGCAAACCCATCGTGGTACTGAAACGCCAACTCTACTTCGATATTGTCACGCATGCCTCGCATGTGCATACAAGGGTGGAATGTCGTTTTCCCTTCATTCAAAAACGCCACATACGCAGCGAGCCCTCCTGCATAGTGAAACGTCGTTTTTTCCTGCGTACGTACATCGTGCAACACCATCGTAAGCCCTGCATTCAAAAACGCCAACTGCTGCATCCGTTCGGCGAGCAACGCAGCTTGAATGTGCACTTGGCCATGAAACACGCGCGCATCCGGCTTGAACGTCACTTTCGTCCCTGTTTTCGTCGTCTTTCCGACGATTCGCAATGCGGTTGTCGGTTCTCCCACATGTTCGACCCCTTCATCATCGACCCAAGAGG
>JAULZZ010000082.1:0-3313 GCA_032117095.1 Paenibacillus sp. | reverse complement strand
GTCGGACGTTAGACGACAGTTTTATTTTGTTGGACGAAGCCCAAAATACGACGTCTGAGCAGATGAAAATGTGTTTAACCCGTTTGGGACACCGTTCCAAGATGGTCGTGACAGGGGACAAAACACAAATTGACTTGCCCAAAGGGAAGATGTCTGGGCTCATTGAAGCAGAACTCGTGTTGCAAAACATTGCGGATATTGGCTTTATTTCTTTTGCGCATGCGGATATCGTGCGCCATACCCTTGTCCAAAAAATTGTAGAGGCATATGCCGTACACAAAGCGTCCCCTCCTGCTCAATAGGGAGCAGCGGGGCGTTGTTCAACGGCATCCCTTGTGTGTTTTGCAACCAGACGTAGACAATGGTAAAGTTAAGGATGAAAATCATCTATGCTGTCCACATTGCATGTGGCGTGACCGCGTAAGAACCCCCCATTGAAACCATATCACAGCGGGCTTCCTTTTGCGGGAAAGCAAACGGTGTTTTATCCAATAGTTTGGTGGAATTGAACAGCGGATGCGCAGCACCGATACGATATCGGGGTTGAAATCGTGATTCGTAGAAGGAGCAGGGTCATTGCCAATAAAATTAGAGATTACAGATGAACAAACGCACCCATTGCCTGAACAAATTCCTTCGCTTTTTATGCGCATCATGGAGACGACCGCTTCTCTTGAACTGCGGATGGCTTCGTTGCATGGGGTCATTGGCGTTGCCGTGATCGACGAAGAGGCGATGCAACTGCTGAACAAAACATACCGAGGCATCGACCAACCGACAGATGTATTGTCTTTTGCGCTATGGGGCGAAGGGGATTTGTTCCCTTCTGTGGAGGAACAACCGCTCGGAGACATTGCCATCTGCATGCCCAAAGCGTTGCACCAAGCGACAGCGTACGGACACTCCGTAACACGGGAACTCTGCTTTTTGTTCGTACACGGCTTGTTGCACGTGTTGGGATACGAGCACGACACCGACGAAGAAGAAAAAGCGATGTTTGGGCTACAAACACGCATACTCATGGAAACTGGCATCGTGCGCTGACGTGCTTTTTGGCAACACGGGCGGATGATTTCGTCGGAGGACGTCGCGTCGCACGGTTTGTGCGCATGCGCAAGGAGGAGGTGTATTGTTTGACAGCCCACCGATTTGGATTCGTTTCATTAATTGGTCGTCCGAACGTCGGAAAATCGACGTTACTCAATCGGCTACTCGGCACAAAATTGGCGATCACGAGCGACAAAGCGCAGACGACACGGCTACCGATACAAGGCGTGCTGACGACACCAACATACCAGATGGCTTTTGTAGACACACCCGGCATTCACAAACCACATTCTGCACTCGGACGCGCCATGCGGGATCGCGCATTAGACACCATACACGATGTCGATGTGCTTGCTTTTGTCGTCGATGCGATTGCCGGCCCGGGTGCAGGTGATCGCTATATTGTGCAGTCCTTGGCGAACGTATCCACGCCTGTCGTGTTGGTACTTAATAAAATTGAACATTTTCAACCTGACAACGTATTGCCCTTGTTAGCACAATACCAATCGTGGCATCCGTTCGTTTCTTACGTACCTTGTTCTGCACGCACGGGCATTCACATGGATATTTTGTTGCAGCAGCTGTATGCACAGTTGCCCGAAGGGCCTCGTGGCTATCCCGAAGATCATCTCACCGACCATAGCGAACGCTTTTTGTGTGCAGAAATGATTCGTGAACAATTGCTCCATCGCACGCGCGAAGAACTTCCCCATTCCGTTGCCGTCGTTATCGAACGCATGCATTCCGATGCACGCGGTGTCGTACACATCGATGCGCTGATTGTCGTCGAACGGGCGTCCCAAAAAGGCATGGTCATCGGACGAAAAGGCGCACTGCTCAAAGAAGTTGGACAAGCCGCACGCCAAGAAATTGCCGCATTGCTCGGGGCACGTATCTTTTTACAACTATGGGTCAAAATACAGCCCGATTGGCAAAACAACGCACGTCATTTGCGAAACTTAGGGTTACAAGACGATGCAGACGGCACCTCGTGATACGAAACACAGATTAAAAACAACAACGTAGAGCGATTTCTTTTGCGAGAAAGTAAAGGGACTTTTAACCAAAAGGATGTCTGTATTCAACCCGTGTTTCGTATGAGATTGCATAAAATTTCTCGCTTGTTCCACCCTATACAACGCACGGCGATGATAGGGTGAACAGGGGTGGCGACCATGCACGAATTATATTGGAACTATTTTTCACTCACAGGCAACATCGAAGCATTTTTACTGTACCGCCAATCGTGTCCACAGGCAGAAGAAACCCCCAAGGAGGAGACATGGGAGGAGGAGGCGATTGACGCATGGATGAGCGGGTAACCGGCATCGTCATCCGCAAAATGGACTACAAAGAAAACGATGTCATTGTTATTTTGTTTACGCGACAACGCGGAAAAATGGGCGTGCTTGTCAACGGCGCACGCAAAACACGCAGTCGTTATGGGGCAGTCGCCCAAACGTGTAGTGTCGGGGAGTACGTCGTCTCCCTTTATCCGCCACATGCGTTGGCCTACCTCAAACATGGGGAACGTACGAAGGTGTTTCGTACCATTCAAACAGATGTGCTCCTCATGGCGTATGTGGCGTTCGTGGCCGAATGTGTCGATGTGCTTTGCGTGGAGGGGCACGCATCCGCTCCCCTATACGATCAGCTGTATGCTGCATTTGAGGCGATCGACCAAGGAAAACCTCCTGCGGTCATTGCCAGTGTGTTTGTTCTCCAACTGCTGTGCGTCATCGGCCTTGCTCCGGCATTACAGCATTGCTCGCACTGTGGGCGTACATGGACGCACGACGATTTGCCCGATAAGAAGGTAGGATGGAGTGTGCGAAGCGGGGGATGCGTGTGCATCGCCTGCCTTCCCCGTGTGCACGACGTCGATACGATCAGCCCATCGCGGATAAAGTTACTTTTTACGATGCAACATGCCGACATTGCTTGTATCGGGGATGTACAACTCCAAGCCGCTACGATACAGTGGCTCATGCACACGATTTGGCAATGGCTGGATTGCCATGCCCACGTGCGCATCAAAAGCCGTGCGGTGATCGAACAACTAACAAAGGGAATCGAAGGGTAATCATCTTCCTGCGAACCAAACATACCGTATCAAAATGAGCAAACCATTCATACACTTTACCTAGGCGATATTATTTATTCATACATAAAGGGGAAAGCGAATATGACAACGATGGATACGATCATGGCACTCGCCAAACACCGAGGCTTTATTTTTCCAGGTTCTGAAATCTATGGTGGCCTT
>JAULZZ010000081.1:0-57730 GCA_032117095.1 Paenibacillus sp. | reverse complement strand
TCATGGTCGCAATGTGGTTACGGATGACTTCAATCTCAGCTCCGCCTTTGCCGATGACCATGCCCGGTTTCGCCGTAAAGATGGTAATGTTGACTCTGTTTGTCGCACGCTCAATTTCAAAACGCGACACGGCACTGTCTTTTAGTTTCTTTTTTAGATATTCCCGAATACGAACGTCTTCCATCAATAGTTTGCCAAAATCTTTTTCAGCATACCATTTGGACTCCCAATCTCGGATGATGCCGATGCGTAACCCGACTGGATTTACTTTCTGACCCATAATCACCCTCCTCGTCTACTATGTCTTTGGATTTTCACGAACCGTGATCGTGATGTGACTCGTTCGCTTAAGAATTTGCATGGCTCGACCTTGTGAACGCGGTTGCACACGCTTCATCGTCGGTCCTTCGTTCGCATACGCTTGCGAGATCACGAGCTGATCGGCTTGCAATGCGTAGTTGTTCGTTGCGTTGGCGACTGCGGACTTCAACAATTTGGCAATGACGGGGGATGCCCCACGCGGCGTCAACCGCAAAATTGCAAACGCTTCTTCCACGGATTTGTCACGGATTAAGTCGAGTACCATGCGTGATTTTCGTGCAGTGATGCGCACAAAACGTAAATGGGCGATCGCTTCCAATGGAATTTTCCTCCTTCCTTTCGCTTCGCACGTAACTCAGCGGTTAATTTCTGCTATTGCGGGTTTATCTTTTTGTTTTGCGATCGTCTCCCGAATGTCCTTTGAACGTCCGTGTCGGTGCAAACTCGCCTAGCTTGTGCCCCACCATGTCTTCGGTGACATACACAGGAACGTGTTTGCGTCCGTCGTATACTCCAAAAGTATGACCGATAAACTGCGGGAATATCGTTGACCTGCGCGACCACGTCTTGATGATCGTTTTCTTCTTCGTCGTATTGACATCCTCGACTTTTTTGAGAAGATAGTCATCTACAAACGGCCCTTTTTTTAGACTGCGTCCCACGTATACAACTCCTTTCTGATGCGAAATGTGCTATGATACGGCAACGAAAGCGCATGCCAGCAAGCGAAAAGCATTATTTTCGTCTGCGGATCATGTATTGATTTGATTTTTTCTTCTTGTTTCGTGTTTTTACGCCGAGTGTTTTCTTGCCCCATGGTGACATCGGTGACTTGCGTCCGATTGGCGCTTTTCCTTCGCCCCCACCGTGTGGATGGTCGTTGGGGTTCATGACGACTCCGCGAACGGTAGGACGGCGTCCGAGCCAGCGACTACGACCCGCTTTTCCGATATGCACCAGCTCGTGGTCTTCGTTGCCAACGGAGCCGATCGTAGCGCGACATCCCCCGAGAATGCGACGCATTTCCCCAGAAGTAAGGCGCACAATGACATAACGTTCTTCTTTTCCGAGCAATTGGGCTTGCGTACCAGCTGAACGGACGAGCTGCCCACCTTTTCCCGGTTGTAATTCGATGTTATGAATCACTGTTCCTACGGGGATCGATGCCAGTGGCAACGCATTGCCTACTTTGATGTCTGCGGACGGACCCGATACGATCATGTCGTCTACTTTTAACCCTTTTGGCGCCAAAATATACCGTTTTTCCCCATCACGATAATGAATCAGGGCGATGTTCGCCGTGCGGTTTGGATCGTACTCGATCGTCGCCACGCGTCCAGGCACGTTGTCTTTGTTGCGTTTGAAGTCGATAATCCGGTACTTTCGTTTGTGTCCGCCACCTTGATGACGTGTCGTAATTTTCCCCTGATTGTTGCGACCGGCTTTGTTTTTGAGTGGTGCGGTCAACGACTTCTCGGGCTTGTTCGTCGTGATTTCTTGAAATGTCAGTACGGTCATGTGACGACGCGAAGGCGTGGTCGGTTTATAACTTTTGATCGGCATGTGTTCCCCCCCCTTATGAAACCGCGTTGTTATTCTACAGATTCAAAATATTCGAGCGTTTTGCTTTCTGGTGCGAGTGTGACAATCGCTTTTTTCCATTCCGACGTGTAGCCTTGGTGCTTTCCTTGGCGTTTGGGCTTCGACGGGACGATCATGGTGTTCACGGCAACGACTTTTACTTTGAAAATCTTTTCGATCGCTTGCTTGATCTCTGTTTTGTTGGCGTGACGGTCGACTTCAAATACGTATTTTTTTTGTTCTGTCCAGTCGCTTGTGCTTTCGGTAACGACTGGTCTCCGAATGAGGTCATAGATGTTTTTCATCTTCATTTAGGGGAACACCTCCGCAACACGTTGGGCAGCTTCCTGCGTGATGATGAGCTGTTCGTACCTCAAAATATCCAATACGTTCACACCTTGGGCGTCGACGACCTTCGCATACGGGATGTTCCGAATGGACAACGCAATGTTCTCATCGAAATCGGCGACGACGACAAGCGCTTTGCGCGTGATGTTCAAATTGCTCAAAATCGTTGCCATGACTTTGGTTTTTGGCCCTTCCACGGCGAGCGCATCGAGTACTGTAATTTCATTGTCGAGTACTTTGGAAGAAAGTGCGGAATGCAATGCCAACCGGCGAACTTTTTTGGGTAATTTGTATGCGTAGCTCCGCGGTGTAGGCCCAAATACGGTACCTCCGCCTTTCCATTGGGGAGCACGGATCGACCCTTGGCGTGCACGCCCTGTCCCTTTTTGTTTCCAAGGTTTGCGACCGCCTCCACGCACTTCACTACGACCCTTTGTCTTGTGCGTACCCAAGCGCAAGGATGCTTGTTGCATGTGTACGGCTTCGAATAATACGTGTTTATTCGGGGCGATTCCAAAAGCGTGGTCCGCAAGTTGTACTTCCCCGACTTGTTGACCCGCTACATTATAAAGGGCAACATTTGGCATGACTAGCCCTCCTTTCTTTGTGCATTGACTTATGATTTGGCGTTGCCTTTTTTGATGGCGGTACGGATATTGACGTACGTATTGCGCGGACCTGGGATCGAACCTTTGATGAGGAGGACATTGCGTGCGCTATCCACCTTGATAATTTCAAGATTTTGCATGGTCACTTGCTCGTTTCCTGTACGACCAGCCATTTTCTTTCCTTTGGGTACGCGGTTGGCATCCCGGTGAATGGCGAGTGAACCTTGGCCACGGTGGTATTTGGAACCGTGGGTCATTGGCCCCCGACTCATGTTCCACCGCTGAATGGCGCCAAGCGTCCCCCTCCCTTTGGATGTTGCCGTCACATCGACGTATTCTCCAGCAGTAAATTGATCGACCGTGAATACCTGTCCGAGCGCAACTCCTTCAATGGACACGCCACGAAATTCTTTGATGAGCCGTTGGGGAGGAGACCCTGCTTTTTTGGCATGACCGATCGCAGCTTTAGTCGCAAGTTTGGCGCGTTTCTCGGCGAACCCAAGTTGTACTGCTTCGTACCCATCGTTGGCGACGTCCTTTTTCTGGAGCACGACGCATGGCCCCGCTTCTACGACGGTGACGGGAATTGCCTTGCCTTCCTCGGTAAACCACTGGGTCATCCCGATTTTTCGCCCAAGGATTCCTTTTGTCATGTGAACACCTCTTTTCACTGTTGATTGAAAAATAAATTGGCACCGCACATGCAGCACCGACCACGCACGACGCTACAGTTTGATCTCGATGTCCACACCCGAAGGCAAATCGAGCCGCATGAGCGCATCAACCGTCTGCGGTGTCGGATGCAAGATGTCGATCAACCGCTTGTGCGTGCGCATTTCGAATTGTTCGCGTGAATCCTTGTATTTGTGCACTGCGCGCAAGATAGTAACGACTTGCTTATCCGTCGGCAACGGGATCGGTCCAGACACGCTCGCCCCCGAACGTTTCGCTGTCTCTACGATTTTCTCCGCAGATTGATCCAACATACGGTGATCGTACGCTTTAAGTCTGATGCGGATTTTTTGCTTTGCCATTGCTTTACCCTCCCTAGATCGCCCAAATTTGTATGGACATACTCTGCAGAAATGAGCTGTGCATCACACAAAAAACGTCCCCTTCATGGCAAAGGGACCGGGTGTGCCAGAAACCTCCTGCTTCATCGCACCACTACAACACAATCTTTGCTATGATAACAAACCAAATGTGGGTTGTCAACACGGTACGCGTTTTTTTTGCACTGTTCGGATGAAGCGCAACGACGACCCTGCCAAAAACGGCAATACGCCCCCCGTTGCGCCAGCGTCTCAGCAGACAGGCGTTGCGCGTAAGGGACGTAGGGAGAAGAGGTGCTTTTTTATGACTTCAATGCAACCAAGGAAAAAGGGGGGAAAGTATCCAGGAGGTTATTTCACATTCCGGACTAAGCGAAAACCGATATGATCAACGGCAGTTCCAAAAGAGGAGGAGTCATTATTCCCCAAATTCGCATAAATGCTACTTGCGTACCATCCCGCCCCATAGAAATAAAGGCGACCATCATTACCTCTCACCCATTCCCACACGTTCCCACTCATATCACATATGCCAAGAACGTTGGAGACTTTGGCACACACTGTTTGCGCACTTTTCTTATTAATCGACGCTACATTTGTCGTTTCTGTTTCGTTACGCACATTGTCGGTCGCCCCACTCGCATAGTTCGCTGGTGTCCAGTAATACATCTTTCGATCTCTTCCCATTGTGGCGTATGCTTCTGTTGCGAGTTTACCTTTGTTTGGCTTGTTCGAGCCTAGCCAACTCGCCGCGAGCCTCCACTCTGTTGGTGTCGGCAATCGATACCCGTTGTACTTTTTTGCCACTACATTTTCCAATCTTGCTTCAATCTTATTGATTTGTTGCTGTCTTGTTTTATTGCATTCAATATCAGATTCACTTGGTCCATCTCCGTCTTCTGTGTCTAATACCACACATTTTCTTATGCTGTAGTCCCATTTCGCATCTTTGAGTACTTTTCCCTGCTTGTCACGATACACCGGCTGTAATCCCGACTTCTCCGAATACGCATTCAACCATACGATCACATCGTACAAGTTTATGTCTGTTACGGGCTTATCTGTCCCTACGTTCTGTCCTGTATTTTCAAACCTATACCCTTTCATCACCGCCCAGTTGTACACGTCACTCCACAATGCACCCGTCACTTCTGCCTTCCCGATCTGAAAGTCACGCAAGTTCACCGTTGTGATTTTATCAGATTCCCCCAACGGCATGCTTGCAATCTTCGATGCGGGGACGCGGATCATTTGTGTCATCACAGGCGTTATTTTCCATGTCTTTAAGCGTTTTACAGCATGTTTCGCAGGCTTCGTAGGCTTCGCCGTGACCATCTCCTGCACAAGCCCCCCACTCCCGATCATCCCAAGACACACTGCTACGATCGCCATCTGTTTTATGCTGTTGCTTTTTCCGTTTTTCATCGTCTACATGCTCCCTTCGTATTTTCCCTGCTCACCACGTGTTTTCTTGCGCACGCGCATGTCCTCTCTCCTACTTCCCTGCACGGGAGACAGCGCCACATCACGCCTTACACTCCATCTGCCAAACACGTTCCGACCGCACGTGCACCAATAACCCAACGCATGCGCACACAAGGAGTACTTCGTGCCATTGTGATTTCTCATCGCATATCGTTTTTTCTCGTTGCACACCCCTATTATAAAAAAAAAACGGTGTCAATCAAGTTTTATTTGTATATTGAGTAAAATTTTTTTGGTATATGCTGTATGTTGTGAATGAAATGACGTGGTGTCGTGGTTGGGAGGGAAAGCAAGCAAAAAATCCCCCTCCTCGTCTCCTGCGTCTTTGTATGACGAGGGCGGAAGGGGAAAACAAAATTGAATTCATACGAAACACGGTTTGAATACTGACATCCTATTGGTTAAAAATTCCCTTGCTTTCTCGTAAAAAGAGCCCCTCTCCAGAGATGTTTTTAATCCGTATTTCGTATTACACGCAACTATTTGCTGTATATTTGATCGAACACGCCTCCGTCAGCGAAATACTGACTTTGTGCTTTGTCCCAGCCTCCAAAATCGCGGATGTTTATGAGCTCAAGCGACTCAAAACGATCAGAAAATTTCTTCGCAACTCCGGGATTCGTCGGCCGATAATGGTTTTCAGCAATCAATGTTTACCCCCTCTTTGGTATACTTGTCACTGTTCAGCTGTTGTGACGGGGTGTAAGACATCTGGAATCTCCATCGCAACAGCCGTACACTTTTTCAAGGAAGCGACCACATATTTGACAACTACCGACAAATACAGTCCATCCGCGCCACGCGGAAGCCGAAACCCGAGTCCCTACGATTATTTCGTGGGATGCGGCCATCGAAGCTTTTTTCACCGCTGTAACTTACGACTATGTTGATGTCCGTACTTCTCCAGCTACCACCCCGGATCACTCGGTACTCCGGAAAGTTATAGGGCGATGTAAACAGCCACTCCCACACATTCCCACTCATGTCACATATGCCGAGCACGTTGGTGGATTTTGTACACACCGTTTTCGCGCTTGTCTGACCATACCATGCGACTCTTGCCGTTTCCTTTCTATTTTCCATATTCTCATTCGCCCCAATGGCATAGTCCCCTGGTGTCCAGTAATACAACCTGCCGTCTTTTCCCTCTGTGGAGATCGCTTCTTTTGCCAGACTTCCTTTGGTCGGTTTTTTCGTGCCATTCCATCTTGCTACGAGTTCCCATTGCATTTCCGTCAATAATTGAAACCCTCTTTTCTTTTTTTCCTTGCTCAACACTACCTTTGCCTCATTCAACGCATTCTCGTCCGTCGCATCTTTGAGTACTTGTTGATTGAATCCTAAAAGTCCTTTACTTTGATACACAGGCACTAATTTCGTCGACCACTGTTTATTCGTAAATTCCGTATATGCATTCGCCCACACAATCGCATCGTACCAACTTACTCCTGTCACAGGTTTGTCCGTCCCTACGTTCCCTCCCGTATTTGCAAACCGATATCCATTTTGAATCGCCCAGTTGTACACGTCACTCCATAATGCACCCGTCACTTCTGCCTTCCCAACCTGAAAGTCTGGCAATGTTACTGGTGTGATTTGATCGTTCTCCCCCAACGGCATTTTTTTAATTTTTGATGCAGGGACGTCGAGCAGGGCTCTCATCTCAGGCATTACTTTTCCTGTTCGCAATGGTTTCGCCGTGTTCATCGCCTGCACGAGTCCCCCACTCCCGATCATCCCGATACATACTACTGCGATCCCCATCCGTTTCATCCTGTTGCGTTGCCCGTTTTTCATCGTCTGCATGCTCCTTGCGTATTTGGTTTGCTCACCACCTTTTTTCTTGCACACTTGCATGTTCACCTCCGCTTTCCTGCACGGGGCCCCCCGTCTGCACCACGTATGCACTCCATTTGTCAAACGTGTTCCATTACATGTGCGCTGACAAAAAATGCATACGCAAGCAAGAGGCTTCGGAAGATCACATTTTCGCATCAAATATTGTTTATTTTTTTCTATGTCCTCCTATTATATAAAAAATAAAAACGATGTCAATATTGTTATGTACACTGGATAAATTTTTTTGGTATATGCTGTATGTGGTGAATGAAATGACGTGGTGTCGTCGCATCGAAGAGAAAGAAACAAAAAATCCCCCTCCTCGTCCCCTGCGTCTTTGTATGACGAGGGCGGAAGGGGGAGAACAGAATTGAACTCATACGAAACACGGTTTGAATACTGACATCCTATTGGTTAAAAATTCCTTTGCTTTCTCGTAAAAGGGGCCCCTCTCCAGAGATGTTTTTAATCCGTGTTTCGTATTACACGCAGCTATTTGCTGTATATTTGATCGAACACGCCTCCGTCAGCGAAGTACTGACTTTGTGCTTTGTCCCAGCCTCCAAAATCGCGGATGTTTATGAGTTCAAGCGACTCAAAACGATCAGAAAATTTCTTCGCAACTCCGGGATTCGTCGGCCGATAATAATTTTCAGCGATTAACGTTTGCGCTTCTTCCGTATACAAATAATCCAAATATGCGGTAGCGACTTCCGTAGTGCCACGTTTTTCCACATTTTTGTCCACGATCGCCACGGGCGGTTGAGCCAAAATCGACAGGCTTGGCGTCACGATTTCGTAGTCGTCACCGTACTCCTTTTTGACCAAATACGCTTCATTCTCCCACGAAATATACACATCCCCGATTTTTCGTTCGACGAACGTTGTCGTAGACCCACGCGCTCCCGAATCAAGTACCGGCACATTTTTATACAACGCAGTCAACGCATTTTTCGTTTTTGTTTCATCTTTTTTGAATTTTTTGGAGAAATATCCCCATGCGGCAAGGAAATTCCACCGTGCACCCCCTGACGTCTTTGGGTTCGGGGTGATGACTTCGATGCCGGGCTTTGTCAAATCATTCCAATCCAGAATGTTTTTTGGATTGCCTTTCCGCACCAAAAACACGATGGTCGACGTATACGGCGCACTTGCCTCTTTGAACTGTGCTTCCCATCCCGACTTGATTAACTTTTCCTTGGCAATGGCATCAATGTCGTACGCAAGTGCCAGTGTTACCACGTCGGCTTGCAATCCATCGATGACGGAACGCGCCTGCTTCCCTGATCCCCCGTGTGACTGCTTGATCGTCACGATTTGATTCGTTTTCTTTTTCCAGTACGTGGAGAATAATTTGTTGTACTGCTCATAAAATTCGCGTGTAGGGTCATATGACACATTTAATAATTCGATGTCTTTTGGAGGGGCGCTAGGTTTTATCGGGATGACTGGAATGATCACTGGCTTTTTAGACTTTGTATTTTGGGTCGTGTTGCGGGGAGACTCGCTCGATTTTTTGTTCTTCACTTCGGTTTTCGTAGGTTTTCCCTTCCCCGCATCCTTTTTTTCGGTTGTTTGTTTGCTCGACTTTGCACCTTCTTTTTCACTTTGTAGTGGTTTTGTCGTTTGGGCGTGCACTGCGGGGTAACTAAAAAACGTTGAAAAGAGCAACGAGATCGACAACAATGTGGCAAAATGTACAAATGAAGCATGTGTGCGTATCATCGTAATTTTCCCCTCTCTCCTATAAATTTGGATTTGAAAAAGCATGTTTCTTCATTTAACACAGATGAACGAGGACAAAGATGAACGAAACCTTCTACGCCTACTACATCCCCATTGTGTTTTCACGTTCGTACCGTCACTCGTTCGTCGCGATCGAAAAAGTGACCTTCGCCTCGTGCGTCGCAGGGGGGGTTACTTCATAGTATAATGCACACTAAACACACCTGTCAACTAGGAATAATATTTTTTTTCTCCTTCTCCGCTCCTTTCTTCTACCACAACCCTACATAACCTATATTCCCAAGTACTATACTTGACTTTATCCCGTGCGCCTGTTAAGCTAATGTATATGAAGAAATTGTTCCTGTGCCATGACGCATGGGGTGTCTTACAAAACAAACGTCTACGAGGTGAGCTTCTTTTATGAACAAGAAAATGATCGTGGTGTGCGCCATCTTGTCCGTCTGCCTAGTCGGATGCGGAAATGCCCCACAAAACAGCGAAAACAATGCTACAACGGATCCCGTCACCCTCCTCAACGTCTCTTACGACCCGACGAGGGAATTTTACGATGCGTTCAACGCACAGTTTTCCGCTTTTTGGCAGGAACAAACTGGTCAAAAAGTCACCATCGAACAATCGCATGGTGGTTCGGGAAAACAAGCCCGCGCTGTACTGGATGGCTTAAAGGCAGACGTGGTGACACTTGCCTTATCGTATGATGTAGACTCCCTCCGCAATAAAAACCTGATCGCTGAAGGGTGGCAAAAAAAACTGCCCCAAAATAGTGCTCCCTATACATCGACGATCGTTTTTTTGGTGCGCAAAGGCAATCCAAAGCAAATTGTCGACTGGGATGACTTGATCCGCGAAGGCGTCGAGGTCGTCACCCCGAACCCCAAAACGTCAGGGGGCGCACGGTGGAACTATTTGGCGGCATTGGGCTATGCTCAAAAAAAATTCGCCAACGATCCCGTAAAAACAGGAGAATACATGAGTGCCCTGTTTGCCAATGTCCCTGTGCTCGATACGGGGGCCCGTGCATCGACGACGACATTTGTCGAACGGGAGATTGGGGACGTGTTGCTCGCATGGGAGAATGAGGCGCTGCTCGCAAAGAAGGAATATGAAGGAACCTTTGAGATCGTGTATCCTTCTATTAGCATCCTCGCTGAACCTTCTGTGACTGTAGTAGATAAAGTGGTCGATGCGAAAGGAACACGCAAAGTGGCCGAAGCGTATTTGGACTATTTGTACTCCGAAAAAGGACAACAGCTGGCTGCCACCCATTTTTTTCGTCCTACGATGGAGTCTGTTTTGCAGGCTAACCGCCAACAGTTCCCCGACTTGCCCCTGCTACAAATCGATCGGGATTTTGGAGGATGGGAGCAGGTGCATCAAGTGCATTTTTCCGACGGTGGCATATTTGATCAATTGTACAGCGCAAATCAATAACAAAGAGGGCACATACGAATCCCGTATTGAAAACATATCCACGAAATGATTTTGCTGGGGAGGGACGCATCATTGTGGGGCAAACGTAAAACGTCAGTAATTCCGGGTTTTGGACTGAGCATGGGGTATGCGATGGTGTATTTAAGCCTCATTGTACTGATCCCTTTTATATTGTTGTTTATCAAGGCAGCCTCGGGCGATTGGGCAGCCGTATGGGATGTGGTGTCGAGCAAACGCGTCTGGTCGGCTTTTTATGTCAGTTTGTCTACGTCACTTTATGCCGCATTTGCCAACGCCATCATCGGACTGATCCTTGCGTGGACGCTGGTTCGCTACTCTTTTTTTGGACGCAAGTTTCTAGATGCCTTGATCGATTTGCCATTTGCCTTGCCTACTGCGGTAGCAGGCATTGCCTTGACGACGCTATATGCAAAAAACGGTTGGATCGGTTCATTGTTCACCCCCTATACGGAGGGAAGCATCGGGGTTTTCTTCGAGAATACGGGGATCAATGCGTTATTGCGGCAGTGGGACATTAAAATCGCCTACGCCCCGCTGGGGATTTCACTCGCACTCTTGTTCATCGGGTTGCCGTTTGTCGTCCGCACGCTACAACCTGTGTTACAAGACCTTGAAACCGACGTGGAAGAAGCAGCGATGACCTTAGGAGCTTCCGCTTGGCGCATCTTTTGGCGCATTATTTTTCCTAGCATTTTGCCTGCTTGGCTCACTGGCGTGACATTGGCGTTTGCCCGAGGCATCGGCGAGTATGGTTCGGTCGTGTTTATTTCGGGGAACATCCCCTTTAAGACAGAAATCGTGCCCTTGCTCATCGTCACACAGCTCGAAGAATACGATTACGTGGCCGCTGCAGTCATTGCTGTGATGATGTTGCTCGTGTCGTTTGGTTTATTATTTTTGATGAATACTTTACAATGGCTGGCGCGGCGACGCATGCAGTCTACCTAATGGAGCGTGAGACGTGTATGGGAAGTGTTGGATCGAGCGGATTGCATGCAGGTGGGGGCGCTGCTGGGGGAGTTCGTACGTCCCCCTTTGTAAAAAGGGTGCTGATCGGACTGGCAGTCTTTTTTATCCTCGTGCTCATTGTATTGCCCCTTGCCATCGTATGCGAACAAGCACTGCGCAAAGGATGGGACGTATTTCTGCAAGCACTAACGGATGATTACACGGCGTCTGCGGTGAAATTGACATTACTTGTCGCAGCCATTACGGTGCCGCTCAATGGCATATTCGGTTTAGCGATCGCTTGGGCGATGACAAAATACCGGTTTCGTGGGAAAAACTTCCTTTTTACGCTCGTAGACTTGCCCTTTGCAGTGTCCCCTGTCATTGCAGGTTTGATTTATGTGCTTATGTATGGGGCAAACAGCTGGCTCGCCCCAGTGTTGGACTACACGAATACGCAAATCATTTTTGCCGCACCCGGTATCGTACTCGCCACCTTGTTCGTCACGTTTCCTTTCGTTGCACGGGAATTGATTCCCTTGATGCAAGCGCAAGGCGTGCAGGAAGAAGAAGCGGCCGTGACATTAGGGGCAAGTGGTTGGCGCATATTTTGGCAAGTGACGTTGCCAAATATAAAATGGGCGCTGTTATACGGCTTAATTTTGTGCAATGCGCGTGCCATGGGTGAGTTTGGTGCGGTGTCTGTCGTATCTGGGCACATTCGGGGACAAACAAATACGCTCCCCCTGCACATTGAAATTTTATACAACGAATACCAGTTTGTGGAGGCGTTCGCGGTGTCGATGTTACTCGTCGTCCTCGCTGTCGTTACGTTGATCGCAAAACAAACCGTGGAGGGGTGGAAATCATGAGTACGTGGCACATTGAAGTACAGGGGCTAGATAAACATTTCGGATCGTTTCATGCGACCAAAAACGTATCATTTTGCATCCAAAAAGGCCATTTGGTCGGACTGCTCGGCCCTAGTGGAGGGGGTAAGACGACCATTTTACGGATGCTCGCTGGCCTTGAACAACCCGACCACGGGACGATCTCTTTTTACGGGAACCCGATGAATGCCGTTCCCCCGCAGCAACGTGGTATCGGCGTTGTGTTCCAAAACTATGCGTTGTTCAAACATATGACGGTGTTCGATAACATTGCGTTTGGGCTCAAAGTACAAAAGAAACCCAAAGAAGAAATCCAAAATCGTGTGCATGAACTATTAAAATTAACGAATTTACAAGGCTTAGAAAAACGCTATCCCAATGCACTGTCTGGCGGTCAACGACAACGGGTGGCGTTTGCACGCGCGTTGGCACCGCAACCCCAGTTACTCCTCCTCGATGAACCGTTTGCCGCGATCGATGCACACGTACGGCGAGAATTGCGCACCTGGTTGCGTGAAATGATTGATCAGATCGGCGTAACCACACTATTTGTCACGCATGACCAAGCAGAAGCGATCGAAATTGCAGATCAAATCATGATCGTCGCCAACGGGTGCATCGAACAACAAGGCACGCCCCTAGACTTGTATTTATCGCCCCAGACGGAGTTTGTCGCACGCTTTATTGGGGAGTCTGCCCAATTTGTACCCAATGCACCGCTCCATGGTTTTGCACATACGAGTACCCAACGCGAAGTGCTCATCCGCGCAGAATTCGTGGAAATCGGGAAAGAAGGCGAGGTCGTCCAACGTTCCGCGACGACAAAAGGCATTGTAAAACATTTGTATTTTAGAGGGTCAAATTGGGAAGTAGAAGTCGAGGTGGGGAAAGATCGCCTCATCGGGCATCGCTCAATGGAAAAGCCTCCTTTACATCTTGGGGAACTCGTCGATGTATTGGTGCACCGCCTCATCATGTTTGAAAACGGCAAAGCGATGATCGTACACAATGAGTACAAAGAAGATCCGATGATGATTTATATTTAGGAAAAGCTGTTGCAATGAAATGGTTCGAGGATGCATGTTTCTCCATAGTTTTATCTACAGCAAACCCCCCACGCTTTACGCTACGCTGTGCGTAGAATAACGTGGAGGGTTTTTACATGCTTTTTTATTGTTGTGCGTAACTGCTTATTTTGTAATCGTGGATACGGCTCCCGCACCAACAGTACGACCGCCTTCACGAATCGCAAAACGTGTGCCTTCCTCGATCGCAATCGGGGAGATCAATTCTACACTCACGGTGATGTTGTCCCCTGGGACGACCATTTCTGTACCCTCTGGCAACGTGATGACACCCGTTACGTCCGTAGTACGGAAATAAAACTGTGGTCGATATCCCGTGAAGAAAGGTTTATGACGCCCGCCTTCTTCTTTGGTCAATACGTATACTTGCGCTGTGAAGTTGGTGTGTGGCTTAACTGAACCAGTTTTGGCAAGCACTTGACCACGCTCAATGTCTTTGCGATCGACCCCACGAAGCAATGCACCAATGTTGTCCCCTGCTTGGGCAGAATCCAACAATTTGCGGAACATCTCTACGCCAGTGACGATCGTTTTGCGTGTTTCTTCTGCTAACCCGATAATTTCCACTTCATCGCCGACCTTGACCGTACCCCGTTCCACTTTGCCTGTAGCGACGGTACCGCGCCCTGTGATCGTGAATACATCCTCAATCGGCATCAAGAAAGGCTTATCCGTGTCGCGCTCTGGCGTCGGGATGTAGCTATCTACATGTTGGAACAACTCGACGATTTTCTCTGCCCATGGACCATCTGGGTTTTGTAACGCTTCGCGTGCCGAACCACGAATGATCGGCGTGTCGTCGCCAGGGAATTCATATTCGTTGAGCAAGTCACGAATTTCCATCTCTACGAGCTCTAACAATTCTTCGTCTTCGACTGCATCGCATTTGTTCATAAATACAACGATGTACGGTACGCCAACTTGTCGAGAAAGTAGGATATGCTCACGCGTTTGAGGCATTGGACCGTCTGCAGCAGATACGACCAATATCGCACCGTCCATTTGGGCTGCACCGGTAATCATGTTTTTGACGTAGTCGGCATGCCCTGGGCAATCGACGTGTGCATAGTGACGGTTTGGTGTTTCGTACTCAACGTGTGCCGTTGAAATCGTAATCCCACGTTCACGCTCTTCAGGCGCTTTGTCGATTTGATCGAAAGCAACTGCTTGCCCGCCGTATTTTTTTGCCAATACCGTTGTAATGGCCGCCGTCAACGTTGTTTTTCCGTGGTCAACGTGTCCAATCGTGCCGATATTCACGTGGGGTTTATTGCGTTCGAATTTTGCTTTTCCCATGAGTAATTCCTCCTCAAATATTTAAATTTAGTTCCCTTTTTTACTGATGATTTCTTCTGAAATCGATTTTGGGACTTCCTCATAGTGGGAAAGTTCCATCGAGAACACGCCTCGACCTTGTGTGCGCGAACGCAACGTCGTGGAATACCCGAACATCTCCGAAAGGGGCACTTTAGAACGAATGACTTGTGCGCCAAATCGACTGTCCATTCCTTCGATGCGTCCACGGCGGGAGTTCAAATCTCCCATGACATCGCCCATGTATTCCTCTGGGACGGTGACTTCTACTTTCATGATCGGTTCAAGCAATACCGGTTTACAATGCTCTTTGGCTGCTTTGAGTGCCATCGAACCTGCGATCTTAAAGGCCATCTCCGATGAGTCCACGTCATGATAAGATCCGTCATAGATCGTCGCTTTTATATCTACAAGCGGAAATCCAGCGATAACGCCATTTTTCATGGATTCTTCGATCCCGTTTTGCACGGCTGGAATGTATTCGCGCGGCACGACACCGCCAACGACTTTGTTTTCGAATACGAAGCCTGACCCTGGTTCAAGGGGTTCAAAATGTACCCAACAATGTCCATACTGTCCACGACCACCCGATTGGCGCACAAATTTCCCTTCGACTTTTGCAGCATTACGGAACGTTTCGCGGTAGGCGACTTGCGGTTTCCCGACGTTCGTCTCTACCTTAAATTCACGCAACATGCGATCGACGATAATTTCTAAGTGCAACTCGCCCATTCCTTGGATAATCGTCTGTCCCGTCTCATCATCCGTATAGTACCGGAATGTCGGATCTTCTTCTCCAAGTTTCGCCAATGATGTTCCCATTTTGTCTTGGTCTGCTTTAGACTTGGGCTCCACGGCAATCGAAATGACGGGGTCAGGAAAATTCATCGACTCGAGGATGACTGGATTTTTCTCATCACACAATGTATCGCCAGTGATCGTGTCTTTTAGCCCCACGGCTGCTGCAATGTCTCCCGCATAGACGCACTGAATTTCTTCGCGCGAGTTTGCATGCATTTGCAAAATGCGTCCAATCCGTTCGCGTTTGCCTTTGGTCGCATTGGACACGTAAGAACCGGAGTTTAGCACACCCGAGTATACGCGGAAAAAGGTCAAACGACCGACATACGGATCCGTCATAATCTTAAATGCCAAGGCGGAAAAGGGCTGATCATCCGAAGATTTGCGGATGACTTCTGTCCCGTCTTCCAACAAGCCACGAATGTCTGGAACGTCTGTGGGAGCTGGCAAGTAATCGATGACGGCATCGAGCATGAGCTGCACGCCTTTGTTTTTGTAGGACGACCCACAAATGACTGGGAAAATTTTCGTCGTCACCGTACCCGCACGCAACGCCTGCTTGAGCTCAACGATCGTAATTTCTTCCCCTTCAAGATACTTCATCGTCAACTCTTCATCGAGCTCGGCTACTTTTTCAATGAGCGTGTTCCGTAGCGCAGTCGCTTGTTCCACATATTCTGCTGGAATAGCCACTTCTTCGATGTCTTTGCCGAGGTCGTCTTTGTACATGTGCGCGACGTTGTTCACGAGATCGATAATCCCGATAAAGTCACCCTCTGCGCCGATCGGCAACTGAATCGGTACCGCATTGGCTCCGAGTCGTTCGCGCATCGATTGGACAGCCGCTAAGAAATCCGCCCCGATAATGTCCATCTTATTGACATAGGCGATGCGGGGTACGCCATAACGATCCGCTTGACGCCATACGGTCTCTGACTGTGGCTCTACGCCTTCTTTGGCGGAGAACACGGCTACTGCACCGTCTAGCACGCGCAAGGAACGCTCGACTTCGACTGTAAAATCAACGTGTCCTGGGGTATCAATAATATTGACGCGATACCCTTTCCATTGTGCTGTCGTCGCAGCCGAAGTGATCGTAATGCCTCGTTCTTGTTCTTGTTCCATCCAATCCATCGTCGCAGCACCTTCATGCACCTCGCCGATCTTATGAACACGCCCTGTATAAAACAAGATGCGCTCCGTCGTCGTCGTCTTGCCTGCATCGATGTGCGCCATGATGCCGATATTGCGTGTGTTTTGCAAAGAGAACGCTCTAGGCATTCGTCTACTCCCTTCTCAATGGACGATCTACCGTGCTTACCAACGATAGTGGGCAAATGCTTTGTTTGCTTCGGCCATTTTGTGTGTATCCTCACGTTTTTTCACGGAAGATCCCACGTTATTGCTCGCATCGATAATTTCTTGGGCGAGCCGTTCAGTCATCGTCTTTTCATTGCGGTTACGTGAGTATGTCACCAACCACCGCAAGCCCAACGATGTCCGCCGTTCCGGCTTCACTTCGATCGGCACTTGATAGTTTGCCCCACCGACACGGCGCGCCTTCACTTCAAGCACGGGCATGACGTTCTTAAGCGCAGTTTCAAACACGTCCATCGGATCTTTGCTCGTACGTTCTCCGATGATTTGGAACGCATCGTATAAGATGGTCTGAGCGATCCCTCGTTTGCCATCGACCATCATCCGATTAATGAGCCGTGTCACGATCTTGCTGTTGTATATCGGATCGGGTAACACGTCGCGCTTTTGTACTGGACCTTTTCTTGGCATAAAAATCCTCCTTTCTAAAAGTGTCATCTCTGGCACACGGATTATCGTGTATAACACGATGAACGTGTATGCTCGTGACGCACATCATCTTTTTACTTTTTCACTTTTGGTCGTTTGGTTCCGTACTTGGAACGCCCTTGTTTGCGGTTGTTCACCCCAGCAGTATCTAAGGCGCCGCGCACAATGTGATAACGCACCCCTGGCAAATCCTTCACCCTGCCCCCGCGTACGAGAACAACGCTATGCTCTTGAAGATTGTGACCAATCCCACCAATGTACGCCGTCACTTCTACACGGTTCGTCAAACGCACCCTTGCGTACTTGCGTAATGCGGAGTTTGGTTTTTTTGGTGTTTTTGTCCCGACACGCGTGCATACGCCTCGTTTTTGTGGCGCAGACAAGTTCGTCTCCTCGCGGTGCAGTGCATTATACCCTACTTGCAACGCAGGCGACTTGGACTTGGAAATTTTCGCCTTACGCCCTTTGCGTACGAGCTGATTCATCGTTGGCATCTTACTGTAACACCTCCTTCACATGTGCATTTTCACGCAACCTGTATTTTCACTGTAAAGACAAAAATCACGCTACTCCCTTGGTGCTTCGTATTTAAGGACAGCGACCATCGCTGCACCGACATCGATCCCACATGCGCGACCGAGGGATATCATAGAATCCACACGAACAATCTGGACATTTCGCAATTTTGCCAATGCCGTAATCTGCTGGTGCAATGCAGTGTCTACATCATCTGCTACATATACCAACTGCGCTTGCTCTAGCTCTACGGCACGAAGGGTTTGCTTCGTACCGACACGCAGTGTCTTGCCACGTAACTCAGGTATGGACGACAAGGGACGTATTCCTCCAAGATCAAGATTTGAGGAAATCATTGCCAGATAAACGTACTGTATCATGGTAACACGCTAACGCTCACGGTGTCAACAACATAGCCCCTTGATTGTACCTGCTTGTCGTCCACCACGCTACCTGTTTCGCCTACGCATCGCTAGTATACGTACAACGAATTGTAATTCCCATCAAGCACTTCTTCTTCCTGTTCGTCCTGCTCGTCTTTTTGGATGATGATTGAGCGGTACCGATTCATCCCTGTCCCTGCGGGGATCAATTTCCCGATAATCACATTTTCCTTGAGCCCTAACAACTGATCGACTTTTCCTTTGATCGCCGCATCGGTAAGCACGCGTGTCGTTTCTTGGAACGAGGCAGCCGATAAGAATGAATCTGTTTCGAGCGACGCTTTCGTAATCCCAAGCAACACAGGGCGCGCCACTGCTGGTTCTGTCCCTTCTAGCAACGTTTTTCGATTGGCACTCTCGTATTCAAAAATGTCTACAAATGCGCCAGGCAACAACCGTGTATCTCCCGCATCTACAATGCGAATTTTACGCAACATTTGGCGAATCATGACTTCGATGTGCTTGTCGTTAATTTCCACGCCTTGGTTCCGGTACACCCGTTGCACTTCTTGGAGAATGTAATTTTGTACTCCCCGTATGCCTTTGATGCGCAACATTTCTTTTGGATCGATCGAGCCATCGGTCAGCTCATCGCCCGCTTCGATTTCTTGTCCGACAGACACACGAATGCGGGAGCCATACGTGACCGCATACACTTTGGACTCTGCTTCCCCAGTCACTTCGATTTCACGACGATCTTTTGTTTCGCGAATGTCTTGGACAACGCCATCGATCTCCGAAATGGTCGCTTGCCCTTTGGGATTGCGTGCCTCAAAGAGTTCTTGAATACGTGGCAACCCTTGTGTAATGTCATCTCCTGCAACGCCCCCTGTATGGAACGTCCGCATGGTCAGCTGTGTGCCCGGCTCTCCAATCGATTGCGCCGCGATAATCCCGACTGCTTCACCAATTTCTACAAACTGCCCTGTCGCCAAGTTGCGCCCGTAACATTTTTTGCATACGCCGTGCCGTGTACGACAAGAGAGCACAGAACGTATTTGTAACTTTGTAATTCCTGCTGCCAAAATCGCATTGGCATGCGTATCTTCGATTAACTCGTTGCGTTGTACGATGACCTCTCCGGTGTGCGGATGGCGAATCGTCTCGAACGCATAGCGTCCTTCAATCCGATCATACAAATCTTCAATGACTTCTTTTCCGTCTTGAATTTTGCTGACAGCGAATCCTTTGTCTGTGCCACAATCATCCTCGCGCACGATCACATCTTGCGCCACATCGACCAAACGTCGCGTAAGGTAGCCAGAGTCGGCGGTACGCAGTGCCGTGTCGGCCAATCCTTTGCGTGCGCCATGAGTAGAGATAAAATATTCTAATACGGTCAACCCTTCGCGGAAGTTAGAGCGAATTGGCAACTCGATGATACGTCCTGACGGATTGGCCATGAGCCCGCGCATGCCCCCTAGCTGGGTAATTTGCGACTTGTTTCCGCGCGCTTTCGATTCGACCATCATGTTGATCGAGTTGAATTTGTGCAACGATCTCATCAAAATATCGGTGATCTCATCTTTGGCTTTCGACCATATCGTAATGACCCGATCGTATCGTTCGTCGTTCGTGATGAGACCGCGACGATATTGGTTGGTCACCACACGCACTTTCTCATCCGATTGTTCCAAAATTCGCGTCTTCTCTTGGGGGACAATGACATCCGATACGGCGATTGTAATCCCTGCTTTTGTGGAATACGTAAACCCGAGTTGCTTTATGTCGTCCAATATAACAGAGCTTTTCGTCGTGTGATACTTACGGAAACATTCTCCAATCAATGCACCCAAGTAATCTTTGCCGACTGCCCCTTTGAACGACGCCGCTGTGATGCGTGCCCGCACGTCACTCCCTTTATCCAAGATAAAGTACGTGTCTGCAACCCCTTGAAACAAGTTTGCTTTCGTCGGCTCGTTGATATAAGGAAAATCCGCTGGAAAAATTTCATTGAAAATAATTTTACCAATGTTCGTGATGAGCAACCCTTCTTGCTGTGCTTCGGTGAATGTCTTTTTATTTAAGGATTTTACAGGAATGGCGACTCGGGCATGTAATGAAGCTTCTCCCCGTTGATACATCGAAATCGCTTCATGCGCATCACGGAATATGCTCCCTGAGCCAGCCGCTTCTGGGTCATCCAGCGTCAAATAAAAACTACCGAGTACCATATCCTGAGAGGGGGTCACCACGGGCTTGCCGTCTTTGGGGTTGAGAATATTTCCTGAGGCAAGCATTAAAATACGCGCTTCTGCTTGAGCTTCTGCGGAAAGAGGCACGTGCACCGCCATTTGGTCACCGTCAAAATCTGCATTATATGCGGTGCAAACGAGAGGATGCAACTTAATCGCACGGCCTTCGACGAGTACTGGTTCAAAAGCTTGTATCCCAAGTCGGTGAAGCGTCGGGGCACGGTTGAGCAAAACGGGATGTTCTTTGATTACTTCTTCGAGCACATCCCACACATCAGGCGATACCCGTTCTACTTTTCGTTTTGCGCTTTTTATATTGTGTGCAAGCCCATTTTTGACCAATTCTTTCATCACAAACGGCTTGAACAACTCCAATGCCATCTCTTTTGGCAATCCGCATTGGTACATTTTCAGTGAGGGGCCGACCACGATCACCGAGCGACCGGAGTAGTCCACACGTTTCCCAAGCAAATTTTGACGAAAACGCCCTTGTTTCCCTTTGAGCATATGACTCAGCGATTTTAACGGACGATTGCCTGGTCCTGTGACAGGACGTCCCCGTCTCCCGTTGTCGATCAACGCATCGACCGCTTCTTGGAGCATCCGTTTTTCGTTTTGGACAATAATGTCTGGTGCACCCAAATCAAGCAATCGCTTTAAGCGATTGTTGCGGTTGATGACGCGACGATACAAGTCATTCAAATCCGATGTTGCAAAACGTCCCCCGTCTAGTTGAACCATCGGGCGCAATTCAGGCGGTATGACAGGCAATACGTCCATGACCATCCACTCTGGGCTGTTTTGGGAGTGACGAAAAGATTCCAATACGTCCAACCGTTTGATCGCACGATTCCGTTTTTGTCCTTGCACCGTTTTTAAGATTTCCTTTAGTTGTTGTACTTCTTCTTCTAAGTCCATGTCTTGGAGCAATTTTTTGACCGCTTCTGCCCCCATACTCGCTTGAAACGCATACCCGTATTTATCCCGATAACTGCGATATTCCTTTTCGGAGAGCAATTGTTTTTTTTCTAGTGGTGTATCTCCCGTATCGGTAATCACATAAGACGCAAAGTAGATGATCTCCTCCAACGCCCGCGGGGACATGTCTAGCGCCAATCCCATGCGACTAGGAATGCCCTTAAAATACCAGATGTGTGATACAGGAGCCGCCAGCTCGATGTGCCCCATCCGTTCACGGCGAACTTTCGCCCGCGTGACTTCGACACCACAGCGATCACAAACAATCCCTTTGTAGCGAATACGCTTGTATTTTCCGCAGTGACATTCCCAATCTTTCGTAGGACCAAATATTCTCTCGCAAAAAAGCCCTTCTTTTTCTGGCTTTAACGTACGGTAGTTGATCGTCTCCGGTTTTTTGACCTCGCCACGAGACCATGAACGAATTTTTTCGGGTGAAGCGAGTCCGATCTTCATGAATTCAAAGTTGTTCACATCAATCAAAGTACGATCCTCCTCACGTTTGGCTGCACGCTATTGTACGTGGATATGCGATACGCATACGGTGACCATATCGCCAACATGCAGATGCATGAGCGGATTTCTTAGTTCCACGGCAGTTCGAAATCCGCACTTTCGAGGTTGAGTGGTAACGGCTCTGGGGGCTGCTCTTCTTCTTCGAATTCACGCATCTCGATCTCTTGTTCATCCTCGGACAATATCTTCACGTCCATCCCTAAACTTTGGAGCTCTTTGATCAACACTTTGAACGATTCTGGCACACCAGGCTCAGGAACGTTGTCCCCTTTTACAATTGATTCATACGTTTTGACGCGTCCAATGACGTCATCAGACTTGACCGTTAAAATTTCTTGTAACGTATAGGCAGCACCGTATGCTTCGAGTGCCCATACTTCCATTTCACCGAAACGTTGTCCACCAAATTGGGCTTTCCCTCCAAGTGGTTGTTGGGTCACGAGCGAGTACGGCCCTGTAGAGCGCGCATGAATTTTGTCGTCGACCATGTGTGCGAGTTTGATCATATACATGACGCCAACGGTCACTTCTCGTTCAAAAGCATCGCCTGTTCGCCCGTCATACAACAACGTTTTTCCATTCCGATTCATGCCTGCTTCTTCCATCGTATCAAAAACATCGAACTCCCGTGCTCCATCAAATACCGGTGTTGCGGTATGAATACCAAGGAATTTCGCAGCCATCCCGAGATGGACTTCCAATACTTGCCCGATGTTCATCCGTGACGGTACGCCCAATGGATTGAGTACGACTTCTACTGGTGTCCCGTCTGGCAAAAACGGCATGTCTTCTTCGGGTAAAATGCGGGCGATAACCCCTTTGTTGCCGTGACGTCCTGCCATCTTGTCGCCTTCGGATATTTTGCGTTTTTGCGCAATGTATACGCGGACGAGCTGATTGACCCCTGGAGATAATTCATCGCCATTTTCACGCGTAAACACACGCACATCCACGACAATGCCGTCGGTTCCATGGGGCACGCGCAAGGACGTATCCCGCACTTCACGGGCTTTTTCGCCAAAGATGGCGTGCAACAACCGTTCTTCTGCGGAGAGCTCGGTGACGCCTTTGGGCGTCACTTTCCCGACGAGAATGTCGCCCGAACTAATTTCTGCACCGACACAAATGATGCCTCGCTCGTCTAAATTTTTGAGCACATCATCGCCGATGTTCGGAATGTCCCGTGTGATTTCCTCTGGCCCTAACTTTGTATCACGGGCTTCTGATTCGTACTCTTCAATGTGAATCGACGTGTATACGTCGTCTTTGACGAGTTTCTCGCTAAGTAAAATGGCATCTTCGTAGTTGTACCCTTCCCATGCCATAAAGGCGACGACAACGTTTCTTCCCAGAGCCAATTCACCCATTTCGGTGGAAGGCCCATCCGCCAAAATGTCGCCTGCTTTGACCTGTTCCCCTTTGCGGACGAGTGGGCGTTGGTTAATGCATGTCCCTTGGTTTGAACGGATAAACTTACTGAGTTTGTAATGGTGCACATCGCCTTTTACTGGGCTTCCATCGACCATACTCACTTGACGCAAGATGATCTCATCGGCAGCGACACGCTCGATGATGCCATCACAGTGGGCAATGACGCACACCCCAGAGTCTTTGGCGGCTTTGTGCTCCATTCCTGTACCGACGAGCGGAGATTGCGGAATGAGCAAGGGCACTGCTTGACGTTGCATGTTAGACCCCATCAGCGCACGGTTGGAGTCGTCATTTTCCAAGAAAGGAATGAGCGCAGTCGCAATCGACACGACTTGTTTTGGCGAAACATCCATATAATCCACGCGATTTCGTGGCAACGTGAGAATGTCGTCTTTGAACCGCACAATCACCATTTCTTGGGCAAAGGTACCGTCTGCAGCCAACGCTGCATTCGCCTGTGCGATCACATAGTTGTCCTCTTCGTCTGCTGTCATATAATGAATCGTTTCCGAAACAATCCCTGTATCGGGATCCACATAACGATATGGCGCTTCAATAAACCCATATTCATTGATTTTGGCAAACGAAGACAGCGAATTGATCAACCCAATATTCGGTCCTTCTGGTGTCTCGATCGGACACATGCGCCCATAGTGTGAGTGGTGCACGTCGCGCACTTCGAAGCCTGCGCGCTCACGGGTAAGCCCCCCAGGTCCGAGGGCAGAAAGACGGCGTTTATGCGTAAGTTCTGCCAATGGATTCGTCTGGTCCATAAACTGTGAAAGCTGAGAGCTTCCAAAAAACTCTTTGATCGAGGCGATAACAGGGCGAATGTTGATCAACGCTTGTGGCGTAATCGACTGCGTATCTTGAATGGACATGCGTTCGCGCACGACACGTTCCATGCGAGACAACCCGATGCGGAACTGGTTTTGCAACAATTCTCCGACGGAACGCAACCGACGATTTCCCAAATGGTCGATATCGTCCGTCGTTCCCATCTCATGCAAAAGGTTGATGTAATAATTAATGGAGGCGAGAATGTCTGCGATCGTAATGCATTTGGCTGACTTCGGAATGTGACCATTCCCGATCACATACAACGTCTGTCCTTCTTCTGAGGGGGACTGTATCGCAATGCGTTGCAAGGCAACTTCCTTGTTCTCCGTGAGTGTGCCTGACAAACCGACGTGGTGCATCGCAACTGACCCATCGAGCTGGGCAGCAATTTGATCCAACAACCGGCGATCGATCACTTGCCCCGCTTCTGCGATGACTTCTCCAGTAGCAGTATCGACGATGGATTGCGCCAGACGCTGATTAAACAGCCTATTTTTTATGTGTAATTTTTTGTTGACCTTGTATCTTCCAACGCTTGCCAGATCATAACGTTTTGGGTCAAAAAACCTTGCATAGAGTAGGTTCCTCGCGTTATCCAACGTCGGTGGTTCGCCGGGACGAAGTCGCTCGTAAATTTCAATCAACGCTTTTTCGCAAGAATCTGTATTGTCCTTCTCAAGCGTATTCCGCATGTAACGGTCTTCGCCAAACAATGCCAAAATCTCTTCGTCGGTTCCGATGCCTAACGCCCGAATGAGTACAGTAACTGGAATTTTGCGGGTGCGATCGATACGAACATAAACAATGTCTTTTACGTCGGACTCCAACTCTAACCAAGCGCCGCGGTTTGGGATGACCGTAGCGGTATAGGTGCGCCGTCCGTTCTTATCCACTTTTGTGTTGAAATATACACTGGGACTACGTACCAACTGACTGACAATGACACGCTCTGCACCATTAATAATAAACGTGCCCGTGTCGGTCATCAGCGGAAAATCACCCATGAACACTTCTTGTTCTTTTACTTCGCCACTTTCTTTATTAATGAGACGTACGCGGACACGCAACGGCGCAGCATATGTCGCATCGCGTTCTTTGGACTCGGCAATGGAATACTTCGGTTCCCCCAATGTATAATCGATAAATTCTAACGCCAAATTTCCTCCAAAATCTTGGATCGGCGAAAGATCGTGCAACAATTCACGCAACCCTGTTTCCATGAAAGAATCGTACGATTGCTGTTGAATTTCGATTAGATTCGGCACATCGAGCACTTCGTGAATACGGGCGTAACTTCTGCGTGATCTTCGTCCGAGTTGCACTACATGTCCTACCAATTGGCTGTCCACCCTTTCTATCCATGTGGATACTGTGTGCAAAAATAGAAAATCGAAGCGAGAGGCGCACGTTTCACTGCGTCTCCACACCGACGACTACCCAAAGGAAATATAGGCCTTCTCACATACTTTCACTCCGCCTATCGTAGCACGAAGAAATTACGGTGTCAAACGAGCGGACATCCCGTCGCTTGGATCACGTACATTCCTTTGCGACGAATGGCGACAAAAACGCGGCCATACGTCTTTTCGAGAAAAGCGATTGCCGATAAAGCGCCGTGTTGTTTGTGTATGACAATCCAAAGTGACCCGTGATGCGTGAGATGGTTGCGTGCGCCTGCGAGGAGATCATACAACATTTTTTTCCCTGCACGAATCGGCGGATTCATCACCACGATGTCAAACGTTTGACCGTGGAGGGATGCATACTGGTCACTTTTTAGTATTGTGGCATTGGCAATGCGATTGAGCACGACGTTGTCTCGCGCCAAACCAAGCGCTCGTTCATTGATGTCGCACATCGTTATGCAGGCTACTTGCGAAGCAAGCGCAATCCCGATAACGCCATACCCACATCCCATGTCGAGCACCGTATGCTGTTTTTGTACTGCCACGGTTTCGACTAACAATCTTGTTGCTTCATCTACCCCGTTTTTGGAGAATACCCCTTGATCTGCATAAAATGAAAACGCCTTATTGCATAGCGTTGCTTCGAAACATTTGCGTTTTGAGGGGGAAGACGGATGCACTGTGAAGTAATGCTCCGTCATCATCGTTCCTCCCCCGTGTTGTCGTACAAACCACGATTTTAATCCACCTAGACTGTCAGTGAAACTGCTTTTCCTTTCTCACAAAAGGATAGCTCACTGTGCATATGTTTTCAGACAGTGATCCGCATGAAGAACAATTTTGTGCCGTGTGTCTGCGTACTACTTCACTTCGACGGATGCGCCTGCTGCTTCTAGCTGACCTTTGATTTTGTCTGCATCTTCCTTGGAAATTTTTTCTTTGATCGCTTTTGGTGCATTGTCGACCACATCTTTTGCTTCTTTGAGGCCCAATCCAGTAATTTCGCGCACGACTTTGATGACGTTGATCTTCGAAGCACCTGCACTCGTCAAGATAACATCAAACTCTGTTTGTTCGACGACTTCCTCAACGACAGCGCCTCCCCCCATCATCGCCATCGGCGCCGCTGCAGTGACACCAAATTCTTCTTCGATCGCTTTTACCAAATCATTAAGCTCCAATACAGACATCCCTTTGATTGTCTCGATAATTTGCTCTTTGCTCATGAGTGAAACCTCCGTAAATTAATTTTTTGTTTTATGGTTGACAGATCCCTGTTTTGGGATTTTTGTCGGGTATTTCTGCATATCCCGCCTTTAATTGGCGCTGTTCTCTGCTTTTTGTTCGCTTACTGCTTTTACAGCGAGTGCGAAATTGCGCATTGGGGCTTGAAGCACGCTGAGCAACATCGAAAGCAATCCTTCGCGCGAAGGCAAATCCGCAAGTGCTTTGATTTGTGATTCATTGATAATACGCCCTTCAACGACGCCACCTTTGAGTTTTAACTTATCATTGCGTTTGGCGTATGTGCTTAAAATTTTCGCCGGTGCGACGATGTCGTTGCTAAATGCAATGGCAGATGGACCTGCCAAATATTCTTCTAAAGGTTGCAATGTCGTATCCGCAACGGCACGCCGAACGAGGGTGTTTTTGATGACTTGCAATTCGACGTTGGATTCGCGCAATTGCTTACGCAAATCGGTCATTTGGGCAACAGACAACCCGCGATAATCGGCCACGATAGAGCAAACACTTTGTTGGAGTTTCTGAGAAACGTCGTTGACTGCTTCTTGTTTCTTGGCAATTACTTTTGCACTGGGCATGGAGGCACCTCCTTAGATGGATAAAGATACGAAGCCAGTATCGCAGGCGATCTTCTTTGCGTGAACATTCGCCCCTACAAAGGCACGTGCAAAACGAATAAAAACCTACTTTTTAATAAAAAGAGGCCCCTTGTACATCGGCATGTTCTCTCTTGGCATGCGCAAAAGACATAAAACACCCGTGATGTTTGTACCTCGGCAGGAGATTAAGCACCGTTGTGCACCTGCGTCTAGGGCTATGAAACGACTTAGTTTTTACAAGTCGGTCGACATCGTAATGCCTTGTTACCGGTATGGTTGCGGTTGGATGCGCGCACCAGGTCCCATCGTGGAGCTTACCGTGATGCCTTTGAGGTATACGCCTTTGGCTGTCGCGGGTTTTGCCCGCACCAATGCTTCGATGAGTGTTTTTAAGTTTGCAGCGAGTTTTTCTGCATCAAAAGATGCTTTGCCGATCGGTGCGTGAATTTGTCCAGCACGATCAAGCCGAAATTCAATCTTCCCTGCTTTGATCTCTTGCAATGCCCGCGTCACATCTGGGGTCACCGTGCCCGCTTTGGGATTCGGCATCAACCCTTTGCCCCCGAGAATTTTACCGAGCTTCCCTACTTCGCCCATCATATCTGGAGTGGCTACACACACATCGAAATCCAACCATCCTTGCTGAATTTTAGCAATCAGGTCAGAATCTCCAACATAATCTGCACCCGCTTGCTGGGCTTCCCGCGCTTTGTCTCCTTTGGCAAATACGAGAACACGCTTGGTTTTTCCTGTGCCATGTGGCAATACGACGACTCCCCGCACTGCTTGATCTTGTTTTTTGGCGTCGACACCGAGGCGCACCGCCACTTCGATCGTCTCATCAAATTTCGCTTTGGCGTTCGTTTTTACCAACGTGATGGCTTCCAGCGGTTCGTACAGATGGTCTTTCGTAAACATTTTGACGGCTTCTTGGTAACGTTTGCTCGGTTGAGCCATGCTTTCCATCTCCTTCGCGTGGTTAGAAATTATTTTCTCCCACCATTTCAACCCGAGATCGGTTCATCATGCATTCTCAATGACGATCCCCATGCTACGTGCCGTCCCCTCAACCATACGCATCGCAGCTTCGACCGTGGTAGCGTTGAGGTCAGGCATTTTTTGTTCTGCAATAGCGCGCACTTGATCACGGTGTAGCGTCGCTACTTTCTTCTTGTTGGGCTCTCCCGAACCTTTGCCGATGCCCGCAGCAACACGCAACAATACCGCAGCCGGCGGCGTTTTTGTGATGAAAGTGAACGAGCGATCTTCGAATACGGTAATCTCTACCGGAATGATCAACCCTGCTTGATCTTGCGTGCGTGCATTAAACTCTTTGCAAAATGCCATGATATTGACCCCGGCTTGACCGAGTGCTGGTCCGATCGGCGGTGCTGGATTGGCTTTTCCCGCAGGCACTTGCAGTTTGACCATCTTAATGACTTTTTTTCCCACTGTATTTACACCTCCCTTGGCGAATATACGAAATGAAAAGATTTCGATTTGCCTGCAACACACCGTATCGTTACATTTTTTCGACTTGGGTAAAGTCCAGCTCTACGGGGGTATCCCGCCCGAACATATTGACTTGTACACGCAATTTTCCTCTGTCTTCCATAATCTCTTCGACGGTACCGACAAAATTGGCGAATGGCCCTGCGGTAACACGGACACTCGACTGCAACGTAAATTCATGGATATAGCGTGGCTGTTCGTCGATGCCCATATGACGCAAGATCGCATCGACTTCATCTGGCAACAATGGAATGGGCTTTTGTCCGACGGCAGTAGAGCCGACAAACCCTGTAACACCTGGCGTATTGCGCACGACATACCATGAATCGTCTGTTTGCACCATCTCGACAAGGACGTATCCAGGATACACTTTGCGGGTGACCGTTTTTCGTTTTCCATCTTTGGTCACAATTTCTTCTTCCGTGGGAACGAGAATGCGAAAAATTTTGTCTGTCATCTCCATCGATGCGACGCGCTTTTCTAGGTTCGTCTTCACTTTGTTCTCATACCCAGAATACGTATGGATGACATACCAACCTTTTTCGAGAGGCGTTGCGGTGGGTTCCATATTCAGTGATCACCCCACTTTCTGTGATGCCCGCTCACTGGAAGATCGACCGCAATATTGCCGATATACCCAAGTCAAGCCCATAGAAATAAAAGGTCATCAAAGTACAGACGATCAATACGACGATCGTGTAGCTGACCATCTCTTTGCGCGTAGGCCATTTGACTTTCCTTAATTCTCCATAAGACTCACCGAAAAACACGAAAATGGACTTAAAACGCTGCTTCACACTGCCCAGCAAAGACACGATATCTCTCCCCCAAACTTAGCGTGTCTCACGATGCACAGTATGTGCATTGCAGTAAACGCAATATTTCTTTAACTCCACACGTTCGGAGTGCGTACGCTTGTTTTTCGTTGTCGTATAATTGCGAGATTTGCACACGGTGCACGCCATCGTCACGATGATTCGCATCTTTGTTCACCCCCGCCTGTGTTCTCTCCATGGTCTACTGCGTCACAACAGCCATTCCCATAAACTTCCGCACACAAAAAAAGCAGCACATCGTCGCTACTGTGCATACTTTATCATCTCATGCTGTGTTTGTCAACTGCACATACGACTTAAATGAGCAATCTTTTTAGCAGAGGCGCAGGTGGCATCGTGCGTACTTCAACGCCCCCTTCCCCCGTTTAGTCAAAGAACGGCATGCTTTTCACTACACAAATAGAAGAGGGTACCGATTGCTACTGTGCATTTTTCGTTTGACCCTCGTTTGCCACAGTCGCTTCGCGCTGCTGGGTTAAATATCTTTCGAGCTTCCGTTTGATGCGTTGCAATGCGTTGTCTATCGACTTGACGTGGCGTCGCAAATCTTCAGCGATTTCTTGATACGTGCGCCCATCAATGTATAGTTGCAACACTTGCCGTTCCAAACCACTTAACACTTCAGCGATGCGATGCTCGAGTTTGAGGTAATCTTCGCGGTGAATGAACATTTCTTCTGGATCCGACGGGGTCGCCTGACTAATTACGTCAAGCAACGTTCGCTCAGATTCTTCTTCAAATATTGGCTTGTCCAATGAAACGTAGCCATTGAGTGGCATGTGCTTTTGGCGTGTTGCCGACTTGATCGCCGTAATCATCTGGCGCGTAATACACAGCTCCGCAAATCCTCGAAATGAGGTCAACTTGTCTCCGCGAAAGTCGCGAATGGATTTGTACAACCCAATCATGCCTTCTTGGACGATGTCTTCACGGTCTGCGCCGACCAAAAAATACGTTCGCGCCTTTGCACGCACGGTGTTCCGATACCGCATGATGAGCGTTTCTAATGCGTCTATATTGTCATTTCGCACCAAATCTACGAGCTGTTCATCCGACAAAGCAGGGTATTCATAATGGACGTTGCCTTGTATTTCGGAGTCGATGTGCACCTTCATCCCCCCCGAATGTTATCCTCTACGATACTTTCTTCCTTACTAACCGTAGTATACTAGAATTCCAACAAACAAGTCAATATGGGAAAAATAGTAAAATGTCATTTTACGTTTGTGTGTACGTTGCACATTGGCTACTCTCCCCCCCCTCGAAACTACCCTCCTACGCTGTACGACCATGCGATGAAATATCCGTTGCAATGGGTGAACTTTTATACTTGCGTAAATTGTAGTTGTCATGAATGGTCGTATCCGTTAAAATAATATTACTTCTCAACAAAATTGCATTTTTTCTAGCATATGATTATCCACAAAAAATCATTTTTATCGTTGTACCGAGAAATGATGAGGGGAGTCCTGCTATCATGTACATACGACGTGTCGAAAGAGGCGCCACCATTTTGGAAATGTTGGCCGTCATCTTCATCTCCTCGTTTATATTAGGCGGTGCCTATGTTGCTTTCGCTCAAATTACAGGGCTCAGCCAAGACAGCGCATCGCAGACGGATGACGACCAAACGACTGTGACCGTTCTCAATACGCTCACCAGTGAACTCTCACGCGCAGCGCAAATTATTTATTTTGAGCACCCAGACTACACGGAATGGCGGTACAAGAAGGACGAGCAATACCGTACGCTTGTCTTGCAGACGATTGATGCGACGAAGGGTACCAAATCTCTGAGCCATTTCCATCTCCTAGATGCCTCGAAGTTCGCAGACAAAACATATTCTTATATAAATGATACGTCTATTTATAAAAAAACGCTCTTGGACAAGGTCATCTCTTTTGAGATAAAAAAACGCAATGCAAGTGGCGCAAATGAGGCAATGCCGGAAAACGTCTTGTTCAAAGATCGGGAAACGTTTCGTTTTTCCCTCTCCCACAGGCGTACGATGATTGCATCAAACGGAAGTCCCGACGACGAAATCTTTTACAATGAAGCGGTGTTTACGCTGTTCCCTGACAAGGAAAACATCACAACATCCTCCTTCCCTGATGCGGTTTCGGCGCTTGTTCCTACGTTTGCCAACTCCTATTTGCATTTTGTGGGGCTTCCCTTGGCTTCGATTACCAAAGCGCCCATTGGCAATACGACGGTCGATGTAGCGCTAAAAAATATTCGTGTTGGAGAAACGGAATTGCCGTACTGGCTCTGGTACAGCGTACGTCAAATCGCAGAGAGTCGATCGGAAAAATATACATTTAGCAATGCTGGGACCGAAGGAAATACGGGCATTGGCGGTGAAAAACCTGGTATCGTGTTCGGTCAGCCCGTGACGAATATTGCTTGGCGCGACGCCATCGTGTGGCTCAATGCGTGGTCAGAAATTCATCGCCTAAATCCCGTATATCGCGACAAGAGTGGCAATGTTTTGCGGAATGCTTCGATGGTACAACAAGACAACGTCGTGCAATCGATTGAAAACGGGTATCGTCTGCCCACGAACATCGAGTGGGAGGTCACGGCGCGATGGCTCGGATCGACCAATTCCCTGCAAGGAGATTTGGCAACTGAAAAAATAAAGACCCGCGAAGGAGGGACTCCCTACTATTGGACGCCCTCCTCGTATGCGAGTGGCGCCACTTCGAGTACGGATAGCAACGCAGTGAGTTGGACAGCAAAAAATGCCACAAAAACCCAGTTATCCAAAAGTTTACGGATGAACAAAGCCAATTTATTTGATATATCAGGGAATGTAGCGGAATTTTTATTTTCGCAACACCCAACGAGTGTGAACTACAGAGAAGTCCGTGGCGGATCTTATAACACGAATAAATATGCGATTTCTGAGACCGATTATGTACAGTTCAATGCAAAACAGTCTGCTGTCGGCATCCGCCCATACAAGACCGATACCCCCAATACACTGGTCAAAACCATCGCTATCCCCTCTCCTGTATACGGTGAAGACGCCGTTTTGTTCATCGAAACCGAACAATATACGTCGCTCGTGAGTTGGGCACCGGCATTAAAAAATGGCAAAACTTTCGATCCCAACACGAGTTATACCGCAACATTTCAACTCGTATTAAAAAATGGATATAGTGCCACTGCTTTGCCGAATGATTATTTTTCTGTTGCTGGGGCGACGACAACGACCCATACGCCAGACATCTTAACATTCAGCGCCACGTTCCCCAAAACAGCCTCTGTACAAAACACGATTGACTTGGGATTTGTACCGTCTGCGGGCTTAACACCCCCAGATTCCGTCCTCATCCCTGACCCCAATACAGGAGCACCTCTATATACCGCAACCGTGAAGTGGAATCCCGCATTGCCCAAAATTTCAAAAAAATTCGCTCCAGAAACGACGTATACGGCAAAAATCATCCTCACCCCAGTCGCTGGATACACCCCATATATTTCTGCAAATTCACTCCTCGTCAAGGATGCTGTGGCTGTTTCACATAGCGAAAAGAAAGATTATTCCGTAGACACGCGTTTATTTGTTGAAGCGACGTTTCCCGAAACTGAAAAAACAATTGAGAACGGCACCATTTCGATCATACCGCCAAAAACAGATGCCAAGCCTACAACAAAAATCACGAGTACCAAAGCATTTGCGGGGACAATCGCATGGAAAGGCGATTTCACTGCGGATGGGAAATTCGATGCCGAAAAAACATACGAGGCGACGATCACCATTGTGCCTACAAAAGGATTTACACTTATCGGCACAACCAATGGTTTTTTTACAGTACCTGCCGCCAAAACCAGTGCCTATACGGCGGAGTCATCCACGGTCACTGCGACATTTGCGCCTACAAAAGCACGCAATACGGTGAAACCCGTCCCCAAATCAACAAAAATTGAATTATTATTAGTAAAACCACGTGCCTTCTTTACACCGCAAGGGAAAATTACAAATCTCGATGGGTGGACGAGTAGCGACATCACATGGAAAATAGGGGCGAATGAGGTAACCAAAAAACCTGGTTCCTCAGAATACGAGCCGTTCAAGGGAGATACGGTGTATACCGCCGAATTTACCGTCACCCCCCCTTACTTGTTTGCGATGACGACACCCCCTGTTTTTGAGATCAAAAATGCCTCTTCTGTCACCTATGATAGTGCCACCAAAAAGATTGTGGCGACGTTCCCGAAAACACTTAACTTATCCCTTGACATCCAAGTTCTGTCTACAGTCCCGACGAATATCTCCCCCGTATCCAACAGTATTCCCCTGAATACAACAGTAGATAAAGCGTTTTTAGCGAGTTTGTCTTCGGCGTACGCTATCGTTCCCGCTTCGAAGGTCACGATGTTTCCGCTCGGGATGAATGATGCGCTCGTGCCTGTGACGTTGCCCGACTTCAAAATTGGAAAAACAGAAGTGTCGTATCGGCTATGGTATGACGTGCGCAACTGGGCGGAAAGCGAAGGCTACGTATTTGAGTATACTGGCCAAGAAGGGAGCACTTCCAACGTTTCTTCCCCAACAGACGCCCAGTTTGAACCGGTCACCTTCGTTTCGTGGCGGGATATGATTGTCTGGCTAAACGCCATGTCTGAATCAGAAAATTTTCCCGCTGTTTACCGCGACCTTGCTGGAAACATCCTCAAGGATGCGACAGATGTCGCTGCGATGAGTCAAGTCGTCGCCAATGAAGGCAACAAAGGGTATCGCCTGCCAACAGACGTTGAGTGGGAAATGGCCGCCCGCTGGATCGGATCGTCCCCGCCCGCAGGTGGGGGGGGCCTCATGACAGAGCGAATCGTCACGACCGAACAGGACCCCACGAATAAAGCAGCCCCGCTCGTCCGCTACTACTGGACGCCGGGACAATATGCAAGTGGTGCAAAAGAAAATACGACCATAAGCACAGCGACGCAAGCCGTTGCTTGGTACGATGTATTAAAAAATGCGGCGATCGGTCAGCTTACCCCAAATCTTTTGGGGATATACGATATGAGTGGAAACATGTGGGAGCGGACATGGGAAAAATCACTGCGTGGGGGGAGTTTCAAAACGGATGTGAGCACCGTGCGTTTGAGTGCCCTGCGCATCGGGGATCGTGGTGGTGCGGATGAACACGTCAGTTTCCGCATCGCCCAGACGTTATGAGGAAGAGCATGGCGATACTCATGCGCATTTCAAAAGAACATCCTCTTTGTATCCAAGGTTTTGCACAAGAGGGCTGGTTCAGCGCCTTGATACGGCTTCAATTCTAGAATACGATCCATCCATGCATCCATCATAGACAAATCATGACTAATCAGCAACACCGTAACATTGGGTATAAACCATTGCGCTCGAACATATTCCATCACACATTGCAACGTGGAATTATCCAATTGGCTCATAGGTTCGTCGAGCAAAAGCAAAGTGGGACGACGGATTGCCGCGCGGATAAGCTGCATTCTCTGAAGTTGTCCACCGCTGCATTCATGTGGATATCTTTGCAAAATAGCGGTTTCCAAACGCAACATTTCTAAACTTTCTTTTAAGAATTTTTCCTCGTCTCTATTTTGTAGCGCATGTCCTGCATATGCTTCTCGCATTGCACGGTGCATGGTCCAATAAGGATGAAACGCTTCTTTCACATTTTGCATAACAATCCCTAATTTTTTGCGTAAATGGCGAATACGAAGACTGTGCAAATTATCCAGTTTTGTACCATCCCAGTATACGTGTCCGCAATGTGCGCGCATCCCCCCAGCCAATATACGCCACAAAGTTGTTTTCCCGACACCGCTTGGTCCACATATGCCTACACGCTGTCCCGCCTCGATTTCAAAAGAAAGCGGAGCACCTAACAGGGTTGGGGTGGTATTCCTTGGCACACTACGGCGTATCCAATTTTGCACCGATTTCATGGCGCCTCCGTACTTGCCTCTAGACAGTTCGCCACTTGACTCGTCCCGTTCCCATCGCACACACGTGATTTCCTCAGCGCATATGTTCACGAGATCGCCTCCTATTTTCGTCGTCATCCATGGGATGTATGTTCGTAAAATCTTTATGCCTCGCAAGATACGCTGACCACATCTTCCGCAGACTGATAAAATTCATATCGCTTCGTGGCTTTCCCACACACTTCATTCAAACGATGCGTAATCCATAACACTCCCGCTTTTTCTTGTAGCATATACTTTTCGAATGCTTGAATTACTGCGAAACGATTCGCTTCATCGAGTGCAGATGTCGCTTCATCGGCAATAATCCATGGCGTACGTCTCGCAAAAGTCAACGCAATCACCGCACGTTGGATCATCCCTCCGCTGCATTGCTCTGGTGTTTTGTACAAGATGGCTTCCCCATCGAGGTGTAGCATCTCCGCCCAACGAACAAATGTGGAAATTTCCAGTCGCAATGTCTGAAGAACTTTCTGCAAGGGAACCATCGGGGGCAAACAAGAAAATATATTTTGTGGGATCCATCCCATTTCATGCTGCATATAACGTTTTCCATCTGAAAATTCAACATTCCCTTTGATCACTTTTGCCGTGTGAGGCAATATTCCTAGACGAAGTGCTGCCGTTACGCTTTTCCCCAAGCCACTTTCTCCAGTACACGCCACCCATGCACATCGTGGCACATCCATGTGAACATTTTCAATGGTCTGACTCTTGTACTCATTCCATTGAATCGTTACGTCGTTCCAGCGCATTGTATGATGGCTCCGTTCTGTATGCACTCGTGTATTCTTACATTCCCTCATTTTGAAAGTTCATTTGATCCTGCGTGCCAACGTGCACTCACCCAAAAACACGTATAACACACTCCCATGATGGCACCCGCAGGAACGACCATTTCCCAAGGATGCGTGGCGATCACCCTCTGCGCTTCTTGCAACATCGTTCCCCATTCCGCCGTTTCGGCATCCCATCCAATCCCTAAATACGACAACGCAGAAATGACGAGCATAATGGTCCCCATTTCTGCGCATCCGATCACGAATATTTCACGCCTTAAAAAAGGCCAGATGTGTGCAACCATAATCCATCGTTTGGAATGACCGCTCAAATGCGCATATACAACATGACCAACACCACACATGCGCATTGTCAACGCACGTACCACCCGATAAAAACTCATTGTATAAAATGTAAATAATGGTAAAAATAATGCCAGCTGTGGATATGGCGTCAAAGAAGAGAGAATCAGTGCAAGAATAAAACTTGGCATAATTAATAATGTGTTGCTCAGGGACATCAGCAATCGGTCCACTCGTCCTTGTTGAAACGCACTCCACATCCCCAATGGGATGCCGACACACATCGTGCATACCACGACGACCATAGCGGATCCGATCGTGTATTTTGCCCCCTGGAGCAACCGCATGCCCAGGTCACGTCCAAGTTGATCCACTCCAAGCCAATGTTCCCAAGAAGGTCCTTGCAGACGTTGCTCAAGTCTCGACTCTTGGACAGCATTCGGAAACATCTCTACGCAAAATGAACCGACTACAAGAAGAACCCATAATAAAAGGATGCTGAAAGTTATGCGTCTCTTCGCAGATATACCGGGTCGTTGGCAAATGTTTTGCGCCACCACTCCGCACCCCCGTTACAAAGAAAAAAAATAACCGCCATCATAAGCATGCCTGCTTGAATAATCGGATAATCGCGATGGTGCACGGCGTCCACAAAATATCTTCCAAATCCTGGCCATGCATACCAATGTTCCACAACAAACACGCCACACAAAACATTGGATGCTTGTAACGCAATACATGACATGAATGGAACGGCAGCGCGACGAAGTACAAAACGCACCAAAATGACACGTCGCGAAATCCCCATCATCTGTGCGTACATCACGGCATCATGTTTCATGCAAGCAGATAATGTCTCCCGCAAAAAAAGACTGAATATCGCCCATAGCCCAACCATGATCGTCACACTTGGCAAAATACTATGGTGCCACGTCAGTGCCCCTTGCACGGGTAGCCAATTCAACCCGATAGAGAACACCATCACCATTGCAAAAGAGATTGCCACAGGAGGTGTTGCACTGCACATACGCCAAATAAGCATCGCCACCTTACTTTGCCAATGGTCCGCACGCAACACACTATATACCGCAGTAGGAATCGCCAACATCACTGCTCCAACCCACGCTTGTCCTCCAATCCAAAGAGTATGTGCCATCGCCGATACAAGGTCGTCCCTAATCGGACGCCCCGTATACCACGATACCCCCAAATCTTGATTCAACACCCCTCGCCACCACAAAATCCATTGCGTCAAAAGAGGTTTTTCGAGTTGCATCATCTCCCGAAGCTGTGTCAAAAATTCAGGGGTTTCGCGCAAATGCGATGCGCGTGCAAAAGCAGCAGCGGGATCACTGGGCAACCACCGCACGATCGCAAATAAGACGAACGATAATCCCATGAAAAGAATCCCTTGTTGTATAAAGCGAATGACGAGTTTGTATACGTGTTGTTTCTGTGCGCTCATTGTTTTTCAATCGCATGCCATGGGAATTCATAATGGGTAGACGGGAATTGAAAAGAAGTAATCCGCTTTGGATCATATACTGCCACATTTACTTGATATGAAATTGGGATATATACGGCTTCGTCTTGCAATGTTTGCAACACATTTCGATACAACGTGCGCCGTTGCATTTCATCTTGCGTAACGAGTGCTTGGTCAATCCAAGCATGCAACTGTGTGCGTATGCCTAGCCCTTTTTGGGCTTGGAAACTGGAACTAGAATGCTCATCTTTGCGCATCGCAGACAAGTATGAATGCGGATCGTACGGTGCCCCCCACGTTTCATCAAATACAATATCAAAATCACCTTTAAATGCGTAGTCCCAAAATTGCTGTTCTTCCTCTCCCAACAGTAGAATTTCCACCCCTATTTTTTTGAAGTTTGTTTTTACATAGGTCGCCAGCTGGGACTGCACACTGTCCGCACGCAAGTAACGTAGCGACAATTGCAAAGGCTTCCCTTGTTTTTGACGAATTTGCGTTTTGGGATCCATCAGCCACCCCGCATCTTCTAATATGCCATTTGCCTTTATCAAATCATATGGATATGCGTTGGCAATGTTTTGATCGACATAGGGAATGTTTGGCGACATCAATTGATCCGCCTGTGGCTCGATGCCATGAAAGAGAAAATCGATGATTGTTTTTTTATCGAACCCATATTGCAAAGCACGCCGCACCGCAATCTCGCTCGTCGGTCCTCGGTTTGTATTGAGTACCATTGTACGCGTCGCAAGTGGAGGCGATACGCTCGTAGTATATAACCCCTCCTCTTTGAGTTTCTTAAATGTATCCAAGTTAATCAACCCTATGCCGTATATCAAGTCGATTTCCCCATTTTTCAATGCAAGTGCGCGTACTTCGCCATCGGGAATGACGACGACGCGAATTTCATCGATCGAAGGGGGTGTCCCCCAGTAATACGGATTGCGTTTGAAAACTGCTTGTTTATCCTTTTCATACGTATCGAGCATCCACGGGCCTGTCCCAATCGGCGATTTGAACCCTTTACTCGTGTCATCTCCCTCAGGAAAAGCAGCATCCCCCATAAAACGTACTGGTCGAATATACGTCAACTCTTGCAGTGCAGGTTCATATGCATTTTTTAAGCGAATGACAAACACGTCGTCTGTCGGGGCTTGCGTGGTTTCAATTTGGTTCATCACTTCCATCCAAGCATGGGCTTTCTGGTTTTTGAGAATCGCATCGAAATTGCGTTTGGCGTTTTTGGCGGTAAATGGCGTCCCATCTGAAAATTTGACCCCTTTCCGCAAAGAAAAAGTAATCTTTTTTCCATTCTCTTCTATTTGCCACGACGTCGCCAATGACGGTTCGATTTTTCCGTCTTTCCCATACTTCAACAAGCCTTCATACACCGATGCTTGTGCAAAAAATTGGTTTGGCGTATAGGTGTGCGCATTCAGGTCTCCCACATCCTTGTTCCAAGAAACAGTCAGCACTTTTGGTGTTTTTATTGCAGAGCTCGTCTTGTTTTGTTCTTGCTGGGGCGCACAAGCGGTACCCATGATCAAAAAAACTGCGGTTATCAGGAAACTATTCTTAAATCTATTGCTTTTTTTTGCTTTTTTGTGCATATTTTTGTGTCTCCTTATTTTTCTCTGTATTCAAGTGTTTTCCTCAGCACAACTTGGGAAAGTATGTTTTTGTGCCTTAACCTTGCATGTGGCTCTCCCTGATTCGCAGGCTACGTGCACGCCTGTTTAGAAAACGGGTTCTTCTTGTTGCACCCATGCAGGCAATGGATCGACGAACGCATGCCAGTCACTTTGCATTTCTTGCTCCGTCAACAACGCCTCTTCTAATCGTGCGTACACTTGCGCACGATCCATCTTCACGCCAATGATGACGAGTTCGGTTTGGCGATCCCCATACGGTTCTTGCCACGTGTCGAACGCTTCGGGCTGTTCTTGGCGCAATGTTTCGCGCTCGTCTGGGGGCATCGTGGCGAGCCATTGTCCTGATGTGCCCAACTGTATCGAATGCCCCGCCTGACTCAGCATGCCTGCCCATGCGTTGCGTGTGGCGATCCAAAGTACGCCCTTGGCACGGACGACTTCCTCAGGCCAGTCATACAAAAACTGCGCAAACCGATTCGGATGGAAAGGGCGTCGACTACGAAATACAAAAGTACTGATCCCATATTCCTCTGTTTCGGGCGTATGATGCGGTTGGTGGAGTACTTGTAGCCATCCTGCGGATTGGCTCGCTGCCTCAAAATCGAACAAACGTGTGTTCAAAATGGCGGCTGGATCGACTTTTCCGTGCACGGTGCGGATGATGTGTGCCGCAGGTTGTAACGTGCGAAGCAAACCTTCGAGTTGTGCGACGTGTTGTTCATCGACGAGGTCGCATTTGTTGAGGATCAGCACGTTGCAAAATTCGATTTGATCGATAAGCAAATCAACGACTTCCCGCGTGTCCTCTTCCCCGGCGGCTTGCTTGCGGTCCAGCAAACTTTCCCCACAGGAAAAATCTTTCCAAAATCGAAATGCGTCCACGACAGTGACCATCGTATCTAGCCGTGCGTACGGGGACAAATCAATGCCGGTTTCTTCGTCTGCATAAGAAAACGTTTGTGCGATCGGGATCGGTTCGCTAATGCCTGTGGATTCAATCAAAATATAATCAAATCGGCCGTCTGTCGCCAACGCCTGCACTTCTTTTAATAAATCTTCGCGCAACGTGCAACAGATGCACCCATTCGACATCTCAACCAACGTTTCTTCGGTGCGGGATACGTGCCCCCCTTGTTCGACCAATGTGACATCGACGTTGACTTCACTCATGTCATTGACGATGACCGCCACTTTGTACCCTTGTTGATTTTGTAAAATGTCGTTGAGCAACGTTGTTTTTCCCGAACCCAAGTAGCCACTCAGTACGGTGACGGGAATCGGTGTCAAGTGAGGCGGTGTAGGGATGATTTTCTTTTGCTGTGCGGTATTTTCATGCATCGTTGTTTTTCCTCTCTCCAATAGAAGGTGAATTGCCTGTCGCCTGCATCGTGTGTTGCGTAGGGTCATACGTGTACACGGCTTTTGTATCGCGGATACGCCCACAAAGTACGTCGTCGATCATCCATGACGCCGCATCTTCGGCCGTCACGCCGCCATACCATACCCCTTGGGGGTATACGATCACGACACAGCCGTCGTCACATCGTCCGTTGCACCGTGTACGCGTCGTATGAATGCGACCATCTGCGCCCTTTTTTGTGATCGTTTCCCGAATTGCCTGCGTCACTTCTTCGGCACCGTGTCGTGTGCACGTCGAACCGTTACAAATGAGCACGTGTTGTTGTGTGCCGCTCAAATTCCATGTCGCCATCCTTTATTCCTCCTGAAATTTCCCCACATGTATCGCACAACCCTTGAATTTCAAAAATATGACGAATGATTTGGTAGTTTTGTGGTAGACTACGGATCACGTCCATGGGACAGTAAGAAAAAGAGCTCGTTTTCTCGCACTGCACACAAATAAAGTGGTGATGATGTTCTTCCTGTTCACAGCGCAAACGATACCCTATTTTGTCGGGATAACCGAACGACTCGATCACACCAATGTCTAATAAAATACGCAAATTGCGGTATACCGTATCAAAGCTCAGCCCCGGATACGTCGCGGTCATTTGGACATACACGTCACGCGGAGACATTTTGTTGGGGGAATGGGCTAAAATGGCAATCATCGTTTTGCGTTGGGCGGTGATGCGTAGCCCTTCTTGTTCCATCTTGTGCAGCGCACGTTCGATGTGCTTCACCGGTGTTCCCCCCTCTCTTTTTGTTGCACAGACGCCCTGACGGATTCGTATCAGCGGGGCGACAGCGCATGCATATGGGCGTGGAGCCATTGTTTGTCTAGCTGTTCCCCGATCCACTGCACGACGATCGGTCGCGTCTCCTCTGCGGGCAACGGCACGCATGCGTGCGTGCGGTAGGCGTACTGGAACAAGTATGCACACGGGTCGCCTGTAAACCGCACAATGCCTTTGGCACGGTATATGTTGGCGGGAAGTGTGCGGACCCACTGTTCAAACCGTTGACGATCCCATGAGACGTCGCCTTCTACCAAGCAAACGTGCACCGTATCGAACGCATGGTCGTATGCGTGGTGTACCTCTGGTGCAGGATACGCAGCGTGTATCGAAAACGCCCCTTCTTTGATCACGCCATCACGCGCCAGTGCAAGGGGAGCCCGCGCATTCCACGTACGCACTTGCGTGCACACCCTTTGGATGTCTGCCTCACACAGGTGGTCAATTTTGTTGAGGAGCAAAAAGCTGGCGCATCGCACTTGCGCCTCAAACAGCCGTTGCACTTTGGGAGGCATGGGTGGCGCATCGGCAACAAGGCGTAGTGCGTCGACTACCGTGATCAAACGGGTGATCTCAATCGGCAAATGGAGCGCTGCATCCGTCACTTTTTCGAGTACTTCTCCGGTGTTGGCTACTCCTGAACATTCGATCACGATCACATCGGCTTGATGCGTCGTGAGCAATTGGGCGACTGTCCCATGAAAATCGCCTTGAAACGTGCAACAGAGGCACCCATTTAACAACTCGGTGACCGCAACCGTCGTCGTATCAAAACATGCACGCTCGATATTCAGACTACCCCGTTCGTTCAAAATGACTGCGGGACGTTGGTATTGCGCAAGGGCATCCGTGAGTAGGCGTTGCACAAACGTCGTTTTTCCACTGCCTAAAAAGCCCGTCACGAGTACGACAGGGACGCGTCTTGGCGTACTCATGGTTGAAAACTGGCGACGAGCGCATCCAAGTTGCGTTCCATCAGACGCACATATTGATCGCCTGCTTGCTTTTCTGCCTCAGTGAGTCCCTCAATCGGATGTAATATGGCGGTTTTCGCCCCTGTTTCTTGTGCGATTGCTTCCGCCACTTTGGAGGAAGCCAACGTTTCAAAAAAGATCGTCCGCACGCCATGTTCTTTTACGAAGGTGACGATTTCTGCCATCCGTGTCGCAGACGGCTCTATTTCGGGGGACAATCCAGCGATCGGCAATTGCTGCAGGTCGTATTCGTGTGCCAAATAGCCGAAAGACGCATGTTGGGTGATAAACTCCCGCTTCGCAAAAGGGGCAAGTTGAGTGCGATACTGCGTATCTAGCGCGGTGAGTGTGGCCACGTATGCATCTGCATTCGCATTGTAGGTGGATGCGTGCGTAGGATCCATGTCGACGAGTGCGCGTTGAATGATCCGGACTTGTTCGATTGCTTTTTTGGGAGACAGCCACACATGTGGATCATGGACAACTTTTTCGGATGTGGCAGGTTTGGGGTCGTCCTCGTGGTGGTGTTCTGCCGCATGCGATGCTTCGTGGTCGTGCGCTTCATGGTCGTGTGCTTCCCCTGCGAGGAGCGTGACCCCTTTGCTCGCTTCCACGGCGACCAATTGCTTATTGTCCAACCCGCCGATGACTTGATCGACCCACCCTTCCATCCCCGCCCCGTTGTACACGAGCATGTCCGCTTGTTCGAGTTGTTTCACTTGTTGGGCAGACGGTTGCCAATCGTGCGGTTCAATCCCCGCTTCAACGAGGAGTTCCACGCGGGCAAGAGACCCTGCAATCCGCGACGTAAATTCATACATCGGATAAAAACTCGTTAAAATGAGCGGTTTTTCAGCGGGGGATGGCGCGGAGGTGGCAGGTGCAGGCGTAGCCGTGTTCTGCGGAGTGGACGGTGTCTCCGGTGCACTACATCCCCATAAAAAAAGAAGTAAGATGCCAATGGTTGCCCATGCGTATCGCTTGTGTCTTGCAAAAGAAAATGACATCCTCGTCGTTCCCCTCTCTTCGTAAAAAGTCGGTTTCCTGTGTGTAAAAGCAGACGGGAATCGCCGTTGCCATACCGCTGTCTATGTAGGGACTTGTCCGCTACGGTTTTGTGATGGTTGCGCGGTTGCGCCACGTATTCGCCCAAGTGACGCCCCGTTTGACCGTCAGTCCAAGGAGTAAAAACAACACGAGCAACAATGCGATCGTCGCTCCTGGGGGCGTGTTCATGTAGTACGAGGCAGTCAACCCTGCTCCCATCCCGATCAGGCTAATGCCCACCGCAATGCCCAGTGCCATGCGAAACCCCGAGGCGAGACGCACGGCCAACGCTGCCGGCAAAACGACGACTGCCGACACCAACAATACGCCTAAGATGGGCATCGCCACGGCAACCGTAAGCCCCGTGACAATCGAAAAGAAGAGAGAGATCTTCCGTACGGGCACCCCACTGACTTGGGCGGTATCTTCATCGAATGTCATCGTATACAAGGGACGGTACATCACGATCAAAAAAACGATCGCAACGAAAAAGACACCGTGAATGAGTGCGAGTTCAAACGGGCTCACGGCTAAGATCGAACCGAACAAATACGCTTGGAAACTTTTGTTGAGCCCTTGGTTGACGCTGATGAGCACGAGCGCCAATGACAGACCCGCTGTCATCATAATCGCCACAGACAGCTCGCTGTATGCCCGATACGCCCTGCGTAGTGGCTCCATCCCCATGGCTGCACATACCGCCACCACACACGCACCGACAACGGGTTCAAATCCGAGCACGATCCCCATGGCAACCCCCGCCAAAGAAACGTGAGACAACGTATCGGCGAACAACGCTTGTCTACGCAAAAGCAAGTACATCCCTAATAGGGGAGCGACTACGGCGAGGAGTCCGCCGGCCCAAAATGCGCGTTGCATGAAACCGAAGTGAAACATTTCCATCCTGCATGGTCCTCCCGTTCCAATCGAATCCAACGATCGACAAACGGTTGCACTTCCGCCGCATCGTGTGTAACCATCAGCACAGTCATCCCGTGTGCGGTGACTTGGTGACGTAACAAGCCATAAAACCCCTGACGACTGTCTACATCCATGCCTGTCGTGGGCTCGTCCAAGACGAGTACGTCGGGTTGTTGCAAAAGGGCTCGGGCAATGCAAATGCGTTGTTTTTGCCCCCCACTCAACTCCCCAATCTTACAATGACGCATCTCCCACATGCCGACTTGCTGCAAACTGCGTTGGACATGTGACGCATCGGCTTTGGTAAATCGTCCGAATAATCCTTTGCGGTTGTAGCGACCCGATCGCACGAATTCGAGACATGTACTCGGAAATCCACTGTTAAATGACGCCATCTGTTGCGGGACGTACCCGATCGTCAACGGCTGTTTTGTGGGAGAATACGTGCCCCATTCGATCGTCCCGCTCCACGGTTTTAGCAACCCAAGGAGCAGTTTCAGCATGGTCGTCTTGGCCGCTCCATTGGGACCGACGAGTCCGACGAACTCGCCACGTTGCAACTCCAAAGAGATGCGCCGCAAGACGGGCGAGGCATCATAGCCAAATACGACGTGTTGCATAGAAAGGGCGCGCATCGGGCGTTCCTCCTTCCGTTAAGTGTAAAGTTTACGATTACGATGTTGATTATACCGCCGTGCGTGCACGTTGTAAAGTGAGGAGGTGTAAAAAAAACAGCACATGCTCGGGCAATGTTGAAATGCTCCCTGTAAAGGGGGTTACCTAATGTGTCCGTTTCATAGGGTGTGATATTGCACTTCTTCCCCGCAGGGTAGCGGCAATTTTATAATTTCATGGTTTCTTCACAAAGCCTTTTTCTGTTGCCTTTTCTTCATTTAAGACGATGAGGCTACTGCCCCAAATTTTGCGATGGCGAAGTAGACTTTTTTCGATGTCTTGTTTAAAATGCAAACAACATGCCTGACTCTTCGAATTCGATCATGATTCCAGCTCTTTCTCGATTTCATCGTGGTAAAGTTGAATGAACGCATCCCGAATGTCGTTTTTTTCTATGTTTTTGAACTTTTCGCTGCTCTCGCACCGGACGCCTTGATCTGTCGTTTTGTAGAGCGAATGAAAGGTAAGCACACTGTGCTCCCTTGCTTTTATGTCGAAGCATTTTGAAAGGGTATAGTCATGAGTAGAAATAAAGATTTGAACGCCCCTTTCTTGAAGTTCTAACAGCATGTCTACAATGAATGGGATGTTGCGCGGGTTTATGTTTGTTTCGGGCTCATCCCAGAACAAAATGGAGCCCTTTTCAAGCGTTCCGTTTTTGACCAGTTGCCAGAGCAGCGCTATTTTGCGAATCCCCTCCGCTACCAAGTTGAACTCCAATTTGGACTTTTCAGCTCGTCCTGTGATGTAAAACTGATCTTTCGCGGGATCAAAATATACTTTCCCATCCAGCATATTTTCTAATCTATTGAGCAGTGGTTGTTTGCTCTTCGCATCAGGCCCCCTAGAAATATTCACTTTTGCAGAATGAATAATGTCGATATACGTGTCGTCAAAATCAACGTTGTTTTTCTCGTTGGCAGACGGAAGGTTATACGCATTCGACAATATTTCCTTTGCAGGGATAAACGTACTTTCTACCGCACGAAATGCCTGTTCCCAACTTTCTTCGCCCGTTACGGTTGCTTCCCATTTTTGCGTTTTTGTGCTGAATCCAATCGCGATGCTTTTGGTGATGTCGCCATTCTCTTTCTGCGCATCTATGTTCACTGTTGCAGACGATACCCCTGGTTTCCTTTTTACCAATCTTCCAATGCTAAAATCATCCGGACGAAATGTCTGCACTATTTTTTGTGAAAACGATACTTTCGGATGCATTGCTTTGCAAGCCGCATACAAAAGTTTCATGAGGTGTGTTTTCCCTGTCCCGTTTTCCCCAATAAAAATATTGATGCCCTGACAAAATTCAATCTCTAATTCCTCAAACACCGTGAAATTTGTCAACTGTATTTTTTGAATGCCCATCGCACAGCTCCTTTATTTGGTGTCCTAAGGGCACATCTATCACCCGATTTGTAAGAAATCACTTTGCCGTAAACAAGCGTTTTTTTCGCTGATGTTTATGCGTGCGATGCCCTTTTATAGCGGTGCCCATGTTGTCCAATTTTCCTTATTACTCATCGTATACGTTCATGCACAACGTCGTTTCTGCGGTTGGCTCGTGACACGCCCGAGTACTTGTATCTCCGCTTACTCACACCCAACCTCACCTTCCTGCAACACAAAATATTGCTTTTCGATCTCCTCCTTGAAATCGTCAGGGATGTTTTCCCAAGAAAGCACTTGGATGATAAAAGGGATGTTGCTTTCATCTAGGGCGTCGATGAGTGCGTATCGTTGCCTTAGGGTTACGCCGAAGACAACGATATCTAAGTCTGAACGCGCATGCGCCGTCCCCTTCACCCTTGAGCCATACGCCCACACCACGTTCCCTGGCACGTAGCGTGATAAAATGTCCCGCACCAACGCGAGGTGCCGCGACGCAAGATCGATGCGCTCTACCATGGTTCACCTGAAATTTTTTCATATAATGCAATGGATGTAATGATAAATGAACCAATGACTGCGAGTGCCTCTTCTGCTTTTCTTCCCGAATAATCATGGGATGTGGCACGCCTATGGTCATTATACGCAATCCACATTTCTGCGTCGTCAATGACTTTACTTGAAAATGCCACCTTAAAAATAGGGTTCGGAGAATTGGGAAGGTCAGCATTCCCTAATTGTTCCTCTAAGTATTTTTTCATGTGCTTCCATGCGGTATCAAAACACACCGCAAACCGCTGTATACAAGATTCTTTTAGGGATTCGACTAAAAATGCAGGTACCCTGTCTTTGTTTTGCACATAATCCTGATACCGTTCCTCTAGCCTAGAGAGGGCATCTCTAAACTTTTGAACATTTATTTCACGCGTCAATTTTCATCCTCCCCCTTACTCTTTCAATCGTTTCTTATTGAAAACACCCATTCGCAGAAGGATGCCTTTCGCGAGAAAAAAGGGATTTTTAACCAAACGGATCGCTGTATTCATACTAAACACTGATTGAATTGAGGAATCCTATTGGTTAAAAAGCACAGTGATTTCTTGTGAAATGGGGCTCTTGGTATGGACGTTTTTAATCAGTGTTTCGTATCACATCGTGTTTCGTATTCGCAGGACGCACACAAAAAAATCAAATCAATACACCGACCATCGCCTCCTGTTGTCGTTTTTTGCACCCCCTTGCGGTCAAAATATCCCCTGAATCCGTGAAACAGAAAATCCAAGTGCGGTCCATCTGTCGTTTTTTAGACGTATCCCGTGTTTCTCGTCAAAAACGTTTCTATGCCCGCTGTTGGTTTTCTTAGACTCCCTCCAACTTTATTGCACTTCATTTTGACACATCAACTTCGTTTGTTCCAGTACAACAGCGACGGCTTTCTCACTTTGATCTGGGGGGTACCCATATTTTTTGAGCAGTCGCTTGATCGTCATTCTCATTTTCGCTTGGACGCTTTCACGAATCGCCCAGTCCACGCGGATGTCATTTTTGATCGCTGCCGTCAGCTCTCTGGCGATTTGTTTGAGCGTTTCGTCTCCCAGCATTTCTTTCGCCGCATCGTTGTCCGCTAACGCATCATAAAATGCCAATTCGTCCGGCGTCAACCCTGTTTGTTCCCCGCGTTTTTCCGCTTCGCTTATTTGCTTCGCCAGCGTGATGAGTTCCATAATGATTTGCGTTGTTTCCACGGTTCTGTTTTGATACTTTTTGATGGAGGTTTCCAGCAGTTCTGAAAATTTCTTGGACTGTACAAGGTTTTTTCTAGAGAACGCCTTGATATCTCCTTTGAGCAATCGATTGAGTAGCTCCACCGCTACATTTTTTTGTTTCATGCCTTTGACTTCTTCTAGGAATTCATCGGACAAGATGGCAATGTTTGGTTTCGCAAGCCCCACCGACCCCAAAATATCGATGACCTCATTCGAGGAGATCGCCTTGGAAATGAGCTGATTTAATTCCCGATCTAATTGGGTTGTCGTCTTTTTCTTGTTGTCTTCACTCATGATTTTGATGAGACTGGCTTTGACGGCTTTATGGAAGCCGACTTCAAGATTGAGACGTTCGGCCATATTCGTCGTTGCGCACAGCGAATACGCTCTGGTCAACTCCTGCACCAACGCAAGGTACGTGTCTTTGCGCTTTTGACCAAGACCGATCACGTAATCCATCGTGGCCACGATCGCCTGCGCTTTTTCGCTGGATTTTCCGGTGAAAAATGTATGGTACTCGTGACCATGGAGCATTTCCTTGATCAGTTCGTACTTTTCCAGCAACACTTGGGCTGCAAGGTCCGTATCGACCCCTGTCGTCTGCTTGTCGCTTTCCGTATACTGGTGCAGCGCTTTTTTCAAATTTTCCGCAATGCCGATGTAGTCGACCACCAATCCGCCTTGTTTGTCCTGAAACACCCGATTCACCCGCGCTATCGCCTGCATGAGGTTATGACCGCTCATCGGCTTATCCACGTACAAGGTGTGCATGCTCGGCACATCAAATCCGGTGAGCCACATGTCCCGTACAATCACAAGTTTTAACTCGTCGTTTTTGTCCTTCATCCGCTTGGCTAGCGTTTCGCGCGTCGCTTTTGTGCCCACATGTTTTTGCCAGTGCGCTGGATCAGAAGAACTGCCGGTCATGACAATTTTGATTTTTCCAGACAGGATCTCGTCGCTATGCCACTCCGGTCTGATCTTCACGATTTCATCATACACCTCTACCGCGATTCTTCTGCTCATGGCGACGAGCATCCCTTTGCCGCCCTCGTTGGTTTGGGCTTGTTCGCGTGTTTCAAAATGTGCAATCACGTCGGCTGCGATCTGTTGTACCCGTTCTTTTGCCCCCACAATGGCTTCGAGCCTCGCCCACTTGCTTTTGAGCTTTTCTTTTTCGGTCATTTCTTGATATTCGGTAATTTCTTCATACTCCGTATCCACTTTCGGCTTCATTTCCTCTGAAAGTTCGAGTTTTGCAATGCGACTTTCATAGAAAATTTTTACCGTAGTTCCGTCTTCCACGGCGCGGGTCATGTCGTACGTATCGATATAATCGCCAAATACAGCTCTTGTATTTTTATCCGTTAATGATACGGGTGTCCCTGTAAATCCGATGTAGGACGCATGGGGCAAGCTGTCGCGCATGTATTTGGCATAACCGTATTGTACCGTTGCGCCTTCTTGGTCTTGGGTCACTTCGGCCGCAAAACCATACTGGCTTCGATGGGCTTCGTCTACCAAAACAACGACATTTTTGCGTGCTGTCAGTACGGAAACACGCTCGCCTTTGTCTTCGGGGACAAACTTGTGTAGCGTCGTGAAAATAATCCCGCCACTCGTTCGATTGTTGAGCAATTGCCTCAAATGGCTGCGATCTTTGGCTTGCTCTGGTGTGCAGCGGAGCATCTCTTTGGATTTCAAAAATGTACTGTACAGCTGGTCATCTAGGTCGTTTCGATCGGTAATTACGACCACCGTCGGATTTTGGAGTGTGGGATTGATCACCAGTTTTCCGGCATAAAAAACCATAGACAAGCTCTTCCCGCTGCCTTGCGTGTGCCATATTACACCGATGCGCCTGTCCCCTCGTACATCGGTTGCTCTTTCTGTATGGATGACCGCTTTATTGACCGCATGGTATTGGTGATAGCCTGCAATCATTTTGAACGTGTCTTTGCCATCGTGTTGAAACAAAATAAAATGCTTGATCAAGTCTAAGAAACGTGCTCTTTGGAACATCCCTTTGATTAACACTTCGAGTTGGGGAATGGATGTCGGGGCAGTCTCCTCGCCGTCGATCGTTCGCCACGCCATAAAGCGGTCTTCATGCGCTGTGATCGTACCGGCCCTCGCATTGATTCCGTCACTGATGACCAAAAAGGCATTGTACGTAAAAAGAAGCGGAATGGCCTGTTTGTACGTTTGCAATTGCTCGTATGCATCGCTGATGTCCACGTTTTCATCCATTGCACTTTTTAGCTCCATGACCGCCAACGGAATGCCGTTGACAAACACGATCAGATCGGGTCTTTTTTCGACTTTGTCCTCCTTGATGGTAAATTGATTGACCACCATCAGGTCGTTGTTTTCCGGCTGTTGCTCATCCAAAACGTACACTTTTTCCGTTCGATAACTGGCATCGGCCTGTTTCACCTGCACATCGATGCCGTCGGTCATCATCTTCTGAAACGTTTTGTTGTTCATGAGCAAGCTCGGGCTTTGTGGAATCGTGATTTGTCGGTACGCCTCATCAAGGGCTGCAGGGGGCATTTTCGGATTGATGCGCACCAGGGCGTCTCTGACTCTGGGGGCGAGAATCACCTCGCGATAGTCGTCTCGTTCTGGATAGGCACCCCCTGGCGAAATGTCCGGCCCACAGGCGATTTCGTAGCCGAGTTCTTCAAACCATTGTAGCGCCGCTTCTTCTAGCTGGGATTCACAAAATGCATTCGTGGTCATGGTCAAACCTCCTCTAGGGGAATGCGGATTTCTCCGGACATGAGTTTGGGGAGTAGGGTGTCGCGTTGCTCGCGTAGTGCTCCATTTTGAATATTGTTGTCAATTACTTGTCTTAAAAGTGGCGTCATCAAATAATTAAGCTTACTTAAATTATACGCATCAGGAATAATCACCTTAGATTCTGATAAATGACTACGTTTGATATGACCCATTGTCGTTGCCTTATCGTTTGCGATTGCTCTGAATTTACTCAAATGATGCAATGTCCAAAAATAGTAGAACCACTGCTCATATTTATCGGAAGTAACTTTAAACAAATGCTGATTCAAAGCACCTTTTCCACCCGTCCATATTTTCACAAGAAGTGTGCCAGACCAAGAAAAAATAACATCTCCATTTTCTATAATATATTGCTTTGGAATATCCTCACTTGCCTTGTCGCTATTTGAATCAAACATTTCTTGATTTAGTTCTTTAATTTTTATTACCGGAATGTATTTTTCAGACTTCGGTCTATGTTTTTGCATCGCAAGCCCATTTACATAATTAGCGACTTCATCTAAACTTCCTACCCTCCATCCCTTCGGAATCATTCCCAACTCACTTTCTTCAAACTCCCCATCTTGAAACGGCTCAAAATCAACAAACCAACTTTTGAAGATTGCCTGCGCCATTTCTTCTAGGTTTTTGTTGATACGGTTGTTGAGCTCGATTTTGTCATCAAGGCAGGAGAGTGTTGCAGCGATGGCTTGTTGTTCGTCACAAGAAGGTAAAACAATTTTTATTCTCGATAATTCAGAAAACGTAATTTGAGGAAACGTTCCAGATCTTGATTCTGCGATTGTCTGTAAGGAACTAATCATCTCTTCTGATTTTAATATTTGGTACAAATATTTAGATAATATTTTTTCATTTTTTTTACGTATTACCATTAATCTTGTAGAGGCTATATAGTCTTCAGAGTTGAATTCAATATATGCAAATCTCTTGTTATGTGGTCTTATCTCGCTATAAATAATATCGCCTATTTGAAAGCTTTTTTTGAATTGTCCTTTTAATTTTTTTTTATCAACATACTCATGATTTAAAAGCTTTCCATCAAAAATATCCGAGGTATTTATTGGGATAATTTTGTCCTTATCTAGCTTATGGGTTTGCGAAATGGACTCGACCACTTCCCCTAATCTCACCTCTCTCCACCGCGCATATTGCAACACCGCATACCCTGCCTTGATCACGTTGCGAAACGCCTCACTCGTCGCATGCCAATCGAGCACATCGACCCGAAAGGGCAAATTTGACTCTTGAAATGCGTCTTTCACATCCGCCATGGTCAGCAACGGCAATGCAGCGTCCCCGATCAGCACCACGTCCAAATCGGAATGTTCCCGATGCGTCCCGTGGTAGCGCGAGCCGAACGCCCACACGGTGCAGTGCGGTACAATCCGCTCCAAAATGGCCACGATCGTATCGTGTTGTTCCACGGTTATGGCGATCATGTCATCCGCTCCTCCAATCGATCGTACAATCGTTGTGCAACCGATAAAAACTCCGATGCGAGGGCATACACTTCATTGGCGTTGGCTTCATCATACGTGTGCGCAGAGCGATTGCGCGCTTCATGAAATATGACCCATTTTTCAAAATCGACAATCAACTGCTGTTCGATCGCCATTCTAAACAGCTCTTTTCTGGAAACGCCTTCGACACGTTCGGGACTGACGTTGTTTTTCAGCCAACGTTGCATATATTTCCAGCTCAGTTCGTACACAAATTCAAAATTTTGGATGACTCCCGCACGAATCGTCTCTACTCCATCGCACGCTGTACCGTGCGTTTCTTCCCATGCTTGGGCAAATCGAATGGATCGTTCCAGCGATGTGATCGCCTTTTTCAACGGTTGAATCGAAAACTCCATGGCGCACCCTCCTGTTTCTTGGTCGTAGATCTCCGCACCTCGTGCGAATAGCGGACAACCTGACTTCGTTGCCTTCCGCTATGCACTGGTTTCCATTGTTTAAAATTCATACCCAATCGCCCCCAGTCTCTGCTTGATCTCCTCCTCCAAGTGATGGGATTTGACAAACATTTCTCCCAATTGTTCCGTTAGTCGGGTCATTTTTTGGTCGAACGGCTCATCTGCGGTTGGCGCAGTGGCAATGCCTACATATCTTCCTGGCGTTAAAATATACTCCTGCGCCCTGATTTCCTCCATCGCGACAGACTTACAAAATCCCAGCACATCTGCGTACGTTTCGTTGCCATCCCGCCAATGATGGTAGATGTCGCAAATCGTTTGGATTTCTTCCTCGGACAGTTCGCGGTGTTTTCGGGTGACCATCGTTCCCATTTTCCTTGCATCAATGAAGAGCACATGGTCCTTTCGATCTTCTCGTTTCTTCTTGGACAAAAACCACAAGCAGACGGGAATGGTCACGGTATAAAATAAATTCGTCGGCATCGTGACGATACAATCGACAAGTCGTGCTTCCAAAATGTTTTTTCTAATTTCGGCTTCGGCTTTTATGGCGGTACTGAGCGACCCATTCGCCAGCACAACCCCCGCTACCCCCGAAGGAGACAATTTGTTGATGATATGTTGTATCCACGCGTAGTTGGCATTGTTGGCGGGGGGAATGCCGTATGTCCAGCGAACGTCGTCTTGGAGCAACGTATACTTGCTAGTGTTAAACGGGGGGTTGGCGAGAACATAATCGGCCTTGCGCGATGCATGCAGATCATTGTCGAACGTATCGCCAAATCGCTCCCCCAAGTCCCCATCGATCCCTCTGATCGCAAGGTTCATCTTGCATAGCCTCCACGTTGCAGCAATAGACTCTTGGCCATAGACGCGAATTTGATCGATTCTTCCTTGATGGCGTGCCACGAATTTCGCCGATTGCACGAACATCCCCCCCGAACCACAGCACGGGTCGTACACCCTGCCTTCGAACGGCTCGATCATGCCGACCAACAGTTTTACAATGCTCGGCGGGGTATAGTACTCGCCTTCGGTCGATCCGAATTTCCCCAAAAAATATTCGTACACCCGTCCCAAAACATCCTGCGCTTCGGCTTCTTTGCTCCCCAGAGAAAAGGAAAACAGATCGATGAGTTCGCCGAGTTTCGTTTTGTCCAGCTCGGGTCGGGCATAATTTTTTGGCAGTACGCCTTTGAGGTTCGTGTTTTCTCTTTCGATCGCAATCATCGCATCGTCAATGGTTTGACCGATGGCGCTTTGCTTGGCACTGTTTTTGATGAAGTCCCAACGTGCATTCGGAGGTACGAAAAAAATATGGTCGGCCGCATACGCATCGCGATCTTCTTCGAACCCTTCGCCTTCCTCCCGCAACGCGTTGTACTTTTGTTCAAAACGATCCGAGATGTATTTCAGAAAGATCAGCCCCAAAACAACGTCTTTATACTCCCCTGGTTGGATATTCGGTCTGAGTTCATCTGCCATTGCCCACAGCTGTTTCTCAAAATCCAAATGTACGTTCATCGTCTGCTCCTCCTACATGAATGCATGATTGAGTTCGTCTTTCACACGGTTCCAATTTTGCTCTGCTTCCGACACCTTTTGTTTGTACTGACGCCATGCGTGCGTATGTCGTTCGACGAGTTCCTGTTGTTTTTCCAGTGGGAACAACGGAATTTCCATTTCCATGATGTCCAAATGATTGATGTTCATGATGACCGTGCCCCTTTGGAAACTCTGAATGATCGCCATGCCGATCGGACTGTCTAGAAATATTTTTAGGTATGCGCCCAGCATGCCTTCTTTGGGTCTGATGACGATCACATTGGCCGAGGCGATGATGACCTTGTCTTGTTTGTGAAATACCGCTGTCTTGATCGCCGTCCCCCGACAAGAAAGCACCACATCCCCCTCTGCAAGCTCGTACCGTTTGATTTTGCGTTCCTCTTCTTCGATGGTGTCCATCTCCGCATAATCGATCCCGTCGTGACCGATATTCGATAGGTTGAGTATCCCGATGCGCCCGATTGTCGTATCTTTTTTGAGAATGGATTTCCCGCGAAACACTTCTGCCACTTCTTTGAGTTTCACTTTTTTGTGTGGAGAGTCGACAAACTGTTGGATGTAGACGTGGTCCTTTGCGAGCAACAGTTCAATGCGCCAATCTTCTTGGCTGAGAAAGTGTTGTCTGGTGATCGGTTTTACCCCTTTTGGCATGAGCTGTTCTTTTTCGAGATGCAAAGTGCCGATTTGAATTTCGGCAAACCACCGACTACGACCGGTGATGGAAAAGAAGTACGTCCGGATAGAAGTCGCCGGCCGGAATGTCCCTTCTGGCAGTAAGAAAATCTGGTTTATATGATAATTGTTTGCAATGAACGCGCGAAGTTCTTCAAATCCCCTTGTGGCAAACGTGATTTTTGCAGGAACAATCACATCCAACGTCCCCTGATCATCCAAATGCGTCAACAAATTTTCCATGGCAATGCCGTCGCTGTCTTTCGTCATAAATGATGTCCCACTTTCTTCGGGTTTCGTTCCGAAGTTCGGCAGGGCGAAAATGTATGCGTACGTCCGGGTACCCAAACAAGCGGCATAGATTGACTCAAACACGACTTCCACGTGGTCGTGGTCTTGAAATACAAATTTCAACAATGGATAAAATTGCTTGTGTTGCGTCGTAAGTGTCACTGGTCGTGGTGCACAGGCGTCAATGATCGGTTTGAGTCCCCCCAAATGTTTCTCGGCTTCTGGGATGAGCACACTGTGCGGATCGAGGGCCTTTACTTTCTCCTTGATATAATTTGTCACGTAGTGCGGGGAAATTACCGTTCCCATCCTGTCGTTTTGATAAATCGCTTCCGCAAACGAAATCAACTCGATCGGTTCCAACGCAACAAAAAATGCATAAAAATCATGGCGATCCGCTGGAAAAAAACCGAGCGTTGCTTCCGTTTCTTTTTTCATGGTTTGAAAGATGATTTCTGGGTCGTGCGCATGTTTCCCCTTTTCCGCCAACATGCGATGGGTCATCTTGACCCGAAGCATCTCCACCAAAAGTTGCTCCCGAGAAACAATCTGCCTGCGATACAACTCATGTAAGGCGATTTCGATTGCTTTGTTCATGTCACCCCTCCTTTCTATGCGCATCCGACAATACAAATATACAATACAGCATTTTAGTATGTCAATACTAGTTTGTAATTTTTTTATACCACGTCTATGAACCGCGACAAGTGCGCACGGTGTTGTACGAATCACGATTTCGATCGACAATCCCCAGCAAACGGTCGTCCTCTGTGATTCGTATTGCTTCTATGGTCCGAACCACATTGCCAGAAGACTGTCGCTTCCCACACGCACAACATCAAAAATCCTCATGATACGGGAAACACCAAATGTTCGTCCTCCTCACAAATGGGGGGGAACATTTGGTGTGCCTACATGGATGCACGGATCGAGTGCTTAGAGAATACCAGAAACCCTTTGCCATGGATCGGGGATGATTTGATGCTTACGCATAGGGTATCAAAATCCTGTTTCGTATCATGAGGCAAAAAACAACCTTATTATTTTATCGGCACTTGCCAATGCCCCCCTTTATCGAGAGTGCGAAATGTTTTGTGTAAATGGAAAAGGAAGCCTTCATCTGGTAGAATTGAGTCATCATAAACAATTCACAGAAAAGAGGGCTTCCCCATGAACGATCTTACTACAGATTTGATCCAAGCTCTAGTCACGAAACAAGATATTACAGAAGTATTTCGCAGTCACTTGGAGTCAGCGATAAACCAACTGCTACAAACAGAGCTCACAGCGTTCTTAGCATACGACAAGTATGCTCGCATTGGCGTAAATTCAGGCAATTCCAGAAACGGTGTGTATGGTCGTACATTGCATACGGAATATGGCGATCTACAACTAAAAATCCCTCGAGATCGTAACGGAGAGTTTCAGCAACAGACCGTAGCACCCTATAAGCGATCAAACGACACGTTGGAGTCTTTGGTGATTCACATGTTTCAAAAGGGGGTGACCATGACTGAAA
>JAULZZ010000080.1:0-5267 GCA_032117095.1 Paenibacillus sp. | reverse complement strand
CGGCACGACATGATGAAGGACTTACCCCTACTGATGCAGGGCGAAGGAATCCGCAAAGACATCAATGAGCACATTTCGTTCGGCGACTTGGACAACAACCATGTGGCATCGCTATGGAGTTTTCTCGTATTCAGCGGGTATTTGAAAGTGGGAGAAGTGGCGCATGACAGTGGGTTGACCAAAAAAGCGACATTGTACATGCCGAACAAAGAAGTGTCGTATGTGTTCGAGCACATCGTGCGGAGATGGGTCGTACGCCCGACACAAACGGCGACGCAAGATCCGATGTTGCAAGGGTTGCTCACAGGGGACCACGACGCTTTTGCCGAGGGGTTTGAGACGTACGTCGCCGAGACGTTCAGTTATTTTGACGTGCACACGGGAGGGGCGAAAAAAGACGGACACAATGAAAACTTGTACCACATGTTCGTGTTAGGCATGATGATCCAGTTGCGGGAGACGCATGAAGTGATCTCCAACCGCGAAAGTGGGAAGGGGCGGTACGACATGGCGCTCATCCCCCGAAACGTGCACACGCATCCCCGTGGATTCGTGTTTGAGTTCAAGGAAGTGGCGAAAGAAGCACAGTTGGAGAAGGGCGTGGCGCAAGCGTTACGGCAAATTACGAATAAGACGTACGATAGGGAGTTGACGAGACGGAGAGTGCCACACATTGTGCATGTAGGCATCGCCTTTGTTGGGAAACAGACGGCTGTCGGGATGGAAGACAGGATAAAAGACGGGATAAAAGATGGGGAATGATCCGCATCACGCATTCAACCCGTATCCCCCCACAGCAAGGGGATGCCTCACCGCCTCGGGCAAAACGCTTTTTGCTTTCCTGCGCAAGCATCAAACCGTCCATGTATCTGGTTTTCAAGATGTGTTTCGTATGACGACCAACAAATCAGGAGGGAGAATGTCATGCTATGTGAATTGACGATCAAAAACATGGCGGTGATTGCACACGTGTGCATTGAGTTTTCGCGTGGATTGCACGTGTTTACAGGGGAAACGGGGGCGGGGAAATCCATTGTCATCGATGCCCTCCAACTCATTCTCGGGGGGCGGTCTTCTGCGGAGATTGTCCGGCATGGGGCAGTCAAAGCCGAGGTGGAAGCGTTGTTTTCTGTGAATTTCTCCCATCCTTCTTGGAAATTTTTACAAGAAAATGGCATCGACCTTCCTGAATCAGAAGACGACGACGGGCACATCATCATCCGACGCGACGTACATGCCAATGGCAAAAGCACTGCCCGCATAAACGGCCAACTCGTGACGCTCACCCTGCTCAAAACAGTCGGGCAGACGCTCGTGACCATTCACGGACAACACGACCATCAATTGCTGATGCGCCCCGAACAGCAACGCATGTGGCTCGATGCGTATGGTGGACCACCCTTGGCGACTGCTTTGCAAGCTTACATGGCACACTATACGACGTACAAAGACGTATGCGATGCACGTGTGGCTTTGATGCGCACACAAGCCGAAACGTTGCGTTTGATCGATTTATATCGTTACCAAGTGGATGAAATCCATGCCGCGGCGCTCGAAGAACACGAAGAAGCAACGTTGCTGCAAGAAAAAACAAAAAGGACACATGCCGAAAAACTGTGTCGTGTCGTCTCGGAAGGGTATACGATGTTGTACGAGGGGGACCATGGGCTTCATGCGGTATCCCGGGCGATGCATGCGTTGGCAGAAGTCGTGCGCTACGATGAACCAGCGTTGCAGCCGTTGTATGATCAAATGCAAGTGGCTTATTATCAGCTAGAAGACGTTGTTTTTGAGCTTCGAAACTACCGTGATCGCATGGATATTCGCCCAGAGCGTCTCGAACAGCTCGAAGAACGTTGGCAACTGTTGGCACAGCTCAAACGAAAATACGGGGAAACGATCGCCCATGTCATCGCATATGGGGCAGACATCGAGGAAAAGCTACACGCGATGGAGCAGTACGAACAACGGCTGCTCGATTTGGCGCACCAAGAAGACGTCTTGTTGCAACACGTCAAAGAAGCAGCTGCGGTGCTCACTGCCCAACGCACAGCAGTAGCGGGGGCGTTTGCGGCGGCGATGAAAGCGCAACTCCAACATTTGCATATGGAGCGGACTCGTTTTGAGGTGCAAGTCACCACGCATCCAGACACGTTTCAACCGAGTGGTTGCGATCGCATCACGCTGTTGATTGCCCCAAATTTAGGAGAGCCACTTCGTCCGTTGGCGAAAATTGCATCGGGAGGAGAATGTTCCCGTCTCATGCTAGCCCTAAAAGCGATTGAATCGGAGGCAGACGATGTCGTGTCTCTCGTTTTTGACGAAGTCGATACGGGGGTGAGCGGACGCGCTGCGCAAGCCATTGCGGAGAAGTTGGCTCACGTCGCCCAACAAGGGGTACAAGTGTTTGTTGTCACACACTTGCCTCAGGTGGCGTGTATGGCGGACGTGCATTATGAAATCAAAAAAAACGTCGTTGCGCAGCGCACGACCACGCACGTGGAGGCGTTGGATCCAGCGGCAAGACGGCGAGAGCTCGCACGGATGCTCGGTGGAGTGGCGGTGACTGACACGACGCTCCAACATGCCGATGAAATGATCCAAATGGCAACGATGCACAAGGACACGTGGCGACAGTCGGGCACACACGACGAATAGGAAGGATTTGTCCCGATTAAGATGCGTCCAACTCGGTTATCTTAGACGACGATGCGCCGCATGAGGTTTGCCGATGCACGGGAAGCACAATGGAATTACCCCTTACGCGTGAAGGCGAGTGTGCAACGCCAACGCACCATCGCATACGGCGCAACGTTGCATAAGGGAGCGTGAGAACCGTTGGCTGGACGTACCCACAGAAAAGCGATCGCACTTATCGTTGTTTTTATGGGGTGTTTTTTTATCGGCGTGCCCCAAGCGTCTGCCACACCACCACCACCACCTGCGTCAACGATACAGGTCGTTCCTGGGGGGCATACGATCGGCATCAAAATTCGCTCCAAAGGGGTGCTCGTCGTCGGGGTTCAACCGCTACAGGGGGAAACTGCTACGGCGCAATCTGTGGCGATTCAGCCAGGGGATCGCATCGTACGGCTGGACGGCGTAGACATCCAAGATGCCACACAACTCTTGCGCCTCGTCCAACAACACGGAAAAAAAGGGCGGTTGGCAGTGACGTTGTGGCGGGAAGGTGCAATCGTCGATACACACGTCTCGCCTGCCTACGATGAGCAAATGCAACAATATCGCCTCGGTCTGCATCTACGGGATACGGTAGCGGGAGTCGGGACACTGACGTTTTATGATCCACGTCGGGGCATATACGGTGCACTCGGACATCGTATTGCGGACATGGACACCCAAACCCCCGTCCCCGTAAAAGAAGGGCATATCGTCCGTTCGCAGGTGACCTCGATATCGCGCAGTCATGAAGGTGTTCCTGGAGAAAAGCGCGCCGTGTTGCTCGATGAACAGCACGTATTGGGGACGGTGACATCGAACACGGATTTTGGTATTTATGGTAAAATGGATGCACAACGCGATGCTTCGCTGTTCTCCTCAGAAAGTCTTGTTTCGATGCCAGTAGCGCGTGCGGATGAAGTGCATGAGGGACCAGCGATAATGTATACGGTCGTCGAGGGGCAGACGGTACAACGGTTTACGGTGGACATCGTCCACGTAGAAAAACAAACGTTTCCTACACCGAAGGGCATGGTCATCCGGGTGACCGACCCAGCGCTCATCCGTCAAACGGGGGGGATCGTACAAGGCATGAGTGGCAGTCCAATCGTCCAAGACGGCAAGCTAGTCGGAGCGATTACACATGTGTTCGTCAACAACCCCAAGAGTGGCTACGGCTGTTTTATGGAGTGGATGTTGCAAGAGGCGGGATTGTTACCGAAAACGTCGGCGATTCCACCGCTGTCGACGAGTGGCACCCGTGTCGATGCACTGGAATGAAAAAAGTAAAATAAACCCTACCGCAATGTGAGTACGCAAAACGTACAAATAAGCGGAGGGTTTTTTTCATTTTGTCAACAAATGTCGAATATATTTCATAACGTTGTCGGAAGAAAAAACATTTTTCGACAAGGAAAATCGTGCATCATAGAGAAATATATTAAGGCTATGCATTTTTAAACAAACGGATGTTCATTGTCATGTTTTCGTGCAGGGGAACATGCAGCGGGACTGATGGGCGCACCACAGACGCCCCCAGCGACGGGGGGGCTTTAACGCTACGCTACGGGTATTTTTTCGGGTTTGATCCAAGATAGGCCACACGGAAACAAAGTTGGAGGTGGGGAACAAAGTGGAACGAATGCGTATACTCATTGCAGACGACAATCGGCAGTTTACATCATTGCTTGCCACGTACATCGATGCACAAGACGACATGCAAACGATCGGCATTGTGCACCATGGGGAAGAAGTGATCGCTTGGATGGAGCAACAAACGCCCCCTGATGTCATCGTACTCGATATGGTCATGCCACATCTCGACGGATTGGGGGTGTTAGAACGCATGCGGACGATGTCGTTTGAGCGGGTGCCCCAAGTGGTGATGTTGTCTGCTTTTGGACAAGAAACGATCACCCAGCGGGCGGTTCAACTCGGAGCGACGTATTATGTCTTAAAGCCTGTTGAACTTGCTGTACTTATTTCCCGTATACGGCATGTCGTAGGTGACAAACAAGGCAGTGTGATTACGCCACCTCGGCCTTTGTCTGCCGATACGACAGCGTTGTTGCGCATGCCAACATCGACAGCCCCTCTTCCTGCACGCACTGCGCCATCAGTCAGTGCACACGCAAAAGGACATTTGGAAATGCGCATTACGAAGATGATTCACGAAGTGGGAGTGCCTGCACATATCAAAGGGTATCATTATTTGCGCGAGGCGATCGCCATGGTGTATGAACAAATTGAGCTGTTGAGTGCGATTACGAAGACATTGTATCCAGAAATTGCGGTCAAACATGCGACGACAGCTTCCCGTGTCGAACGGGCAATCCGCCATGCGATCGAGGTTGCGTGGACAAGGGGGAATGTCGAGACGATTACACGACTATTCGGCTACACGGTCAGCATGTCCAAAGGAAAGCCGACGAACAGTGAATTTATTGCGATGGTCGCAGATAAGTTGTTATTGGAACACAAGGTGGGGTAGTGCTAGCCCAAGCCCAAGCGCATGCGTAACGTGCGGGCGCACGGAGTGGGTCGGTTTTTTAGCATCTCCGATACGGAACACGATTTCAAACCATATC
>JAULZZ010000079.1:0-2624 GCA_032117095.1 Paenibacillus sp. | reverse complement strand
ACCATTCGTTCCATCATTTCACGCTTTATTTCCTCACTATACCTCGTCATCTGCGCTCACTCCTAGTGTCTGTTGGTACTACTATAACCTCTTTTTCTTCCAACGACAACCATTGTGACATATAGGGGCTCCCAGCAAGTCAAGAAGGTCGCTGGAAGGGGGCGTGTTTTTATTCTTTTTCAGCGGTGCTGTGAAATCACTTTATCTTTAGAAAACATAGGAACAGAGAACTGCTTTTTGCGGGAGAGAAAAAGACGCATCGTACTGTTCCACGTACAGCAGGTTACTTCGTACGGGCGATGCGAAATCCTGTTGTTTCATCACACGCATCCAGCGACGTGCACCATGCGCTCTCCACGCCTAAATACGTATACAACATCGTTCTCTCGTTGTACTCGTCGTAATCGCCCCCCATTCTGACGAAGCGAACATCGCTTTTGACTGCATGTCCTATCACAGTTTCCGGATCAGTCCACTCGTACACGTTGCCACTCATGTCGTATAATCCGAGTGCATTGGGCGACTTTTGTCCGACATCCTTTGTAAAATTCCCTCCATTTTCCCCGTACCATGCGACTTTTTGGGTGGATAGCGTATCCGTGAGCGGATTGATCGCTCCACTGGCATACCCGTCGGGTGTCCAATAATACGTTTTATTGCCTGATTTGGTCGTGCGTACTTCTTTCGCTAGCTTCCCTTGGGTGGGTTTGTTTGTCCCCAGCCAGCGGATGGCTACACTGCGCTCTGTCTGTGTGGGCAGCCGATATCCGTTGGTGTTTCGCACGATTAATTTCTTAGGATTCCACGGATCGGTTACGTTCGTAGGATCCCACGGATCGGTTGTGCGCTGGAGCAGTTTTCCTTGGTTGTCATAATAGACCGGTTGTAACCCTTCTTTTTGTGAATAAGCATTGAGCCATACGAGGACTGCACCAAGGTATACCACTGCGGGTTCATATTGTCGTACGGTCGGTTTCGCCCCAAGTACGCCGTCAGATCCTTCAAATCCTTGTTCATCCGCTGAAAATCCATATCCATTGGCTTGCGCCCACTGGATGACTTCGTACCACTGGCGATACGTTACTTCTGTGTTTCCGAGATAAAAATCTTGGAGTGCAATTTTTTTCGTTTTTTCTCCGTCTGGAAACTGCGTCACTTGACTTGCGGGCACCAAGACAAGGGCGGTAGAAATTTGCATTGCTGTTTTTGGGAAGGTGACTTGGATGACACCACTTTTTTGGGCGTGCGTCACCTGTGTCGCATTGCGTACGCGCAGCGTGTTTTTGCGCACATCATCGAGGGTGTATGGTTTTTTGGGGGTGATCGTCACCGTGGCGGTATACGTGGTGTTTGGCAAAAATGTATCATCCTTTGTGCGGGCAGGAGACCACGTCACCGTACCCTGTAGAAAAAACGTATCGATCGTCGTTTGGGCTTTTCCGCCTGCTTTGGGTGGGGTGAGCGGAATGCTGGCTTCGCCGAGACGCGTCACAACCGTTTGGGCGAGACGAATGAAGTGATCATAGGAGGCATGATTTGCCTTGCGCCACATTTCTTCTTGCGTCAGTGTGTAGCTCCCCCATTGCAAGTGTGAATATCTGAAATCCTGATAAGGTGCCCAATAATACGTGCTTTGTTTTTCTTTACGGGCAACAATTTCTATTTTCGGGTACTGTGGACGTTTGTCCCCAAGCCAAATTGCCGAAATTCGCTCTTCTTCTTCGGTGGGTACGCGGTACCCATTGTAGTGCGTCACGACGTTTTTGTCGATTTCCCAGTTGATCGTGGCGTCTTTGATGATGTCCCCCCGCTGCGTACGATATACCGGCTGTAACTTTTGCTTCTCGGAATACGCATTGAGCCACACGACGGTGTTGGGAATGTTCTCAGATCGATACAGTTTCACCGTTGCGGATTTTGGAGCCTGAAAGTCATCTTTTCCCGTGGATTCACTTTTTTTGAAAACATAGCCGTTTTGTTGCGCCCATGTCATGACCGTGTCCCACTCTTTGACGGTTACTTCAGCTCGTCCGATCGCCACGCTGTTTGATTGTACGGGGAGCCATTGATTTTCGCCCCCGATAGGGGCTTTTGTCACGCGGGCGAGCGGGTACAGTACCATGGTCGGCTCAATCGCAGGTGTCTTCTGTACTTCCGCTGTTTTTGCATGTACGGTCGTTCCGTGGAAAGGCATCCCCCCTAACAGTACCGACAGTGCGAGGGTGACACGCACACACGCATGGAGTATCGATTGTTTTTGACAAATGCCCATCATCTTGCGTACGGCATACGGGTTCATCGAAAACATCCTCCTCAAATTTGGGTAAACCTTGTACTCATTTTATCGCACCACCCACCGTTACGGGCACGTTCCCCACTGCGGTTTTGCTTTTTTCCAATTGCTTGCGTCCAAGCTGAAATCCGCAGGCTCTTCTTTGATTGCTTGCACACACCAACGAGATAAGTCTTGATCGAAGGATGTTGCGCCTTTGAACATCCAGTCCATATACTTCACATTCGAGACGTTCCACTTCTCCAACGGTTGGTTGAACGATTTCGCAAATGAAAACATACTGCTCATCCCCCTCACATTCGAGACGTTCCACTGCGCTAACGGTTGGTTG
>JAULZZ010000078.1:0-5515 GCA_032117095.1 Paenibacillus sp. | reverse complement strand
AAAAAAATCCTGCCCCATCTTGGCAGAATTTTTTGTATACAACATGGGATCGGTTGTGCTTCCTGATGCTATGTGTGTGCTCCCGCATAGTAAGCTTGTTGTTGAGGAGTCAACGTATCGATGGCGATGCCCAACGCTTCGAGTTTGCACTGTGCGACGTAGACATCGCACGTACGCGGCACGGGAAGTACTGCCACAGGCAACGTGCCGGTATGTTGGACGATGTGTGCTAGTGCCAACGCCTGCAACGCAAACGTCATGTCCATAATCTCGGCAGGATGTCCATCTCCCGCCGCCAAGTTGACCAACCGTCCTTCGGCCAAGACGTAGAGGGTGCGTCCGTTGGGCAAAGAAAATTGTTCTATGTGTGGGCGTACGGTTTCGATGCGGGTGGCGATGGTCCGCAATTGGGCCATATTAATCTCAATGTCAAAATGCCCTGCATTGCACAAAATTGCGCCATCTTTCATCTGTAAAAAATGTGGTTCATCGATCACGTCGCGGTTGCCTGTCACCGTGACGAACGTATCCCCATGTCGTGCGGCTTCTTGCATCGGCATGACCGTAAAGCCATCCATATACGCTTCGACGGCTTTGATCGGGTCGATCTCCGTCACGATGACTTGGGCACCCAATCCTTTGGCGCGGAGGGCGACCCCTTTGCCACACCAACCGTATCCGACGACGACGACCGTTTTTCCCGCAACGACGAGGTTTGTCGTCCGATTGATGCCGTCAAACACAGATTGCCCCGTGCCATATCGGTTATCGAACAAAAATTTACACTGTGCATCGTTGACGGCGACCATAGGAAACCGCAATTGTCCGGTACGGGCAAGCGCATGCAGACGCATAATGCCTGTCGTCGTTTCTTCTGCCCCCCCGCGGATGCGGGACAAGGCATCTTGTCTTGTCGTATGCAACAAATGCACCAAGTCGCCCCCATCATCGATGAGCAAGTCGGGGTGCGTATCCAACGTCTTGTGCAAATACTGTTCATACTCTTCGGGTGTCGGATTGTGTCGCGCATATACGGTGACGCCTTGTGCGACGAGTGCTGCACAGACGTCGTCTTGTGTAGACAACGGATTGCTCCCTGCCATCACAACGTGCGCTCCTCCCGCTTGCAAGACAAGCCCCAAATACGCCGTTTTGGCTTCCAGATGAAGTGAAATGGCGACGGTCAACCCGGCAAACGGTCGTTGTTGGACGTACTGCGCATGCAACCGACGCAAAACAGGCATATGGGCTTGCACCCAGTCAATCTTATGTTTCCCTTGGGGGGAAAGCGTAGCATCGGCGATCATGCTTGGCAAAAACGGGGTGGACATCACGGCTCGACCTCCTTAGGGGAAAATTAGGCTTTGTACGATTCCTTTATTGAAAACGTGATTCGCATGAAATCCCGATGCGTAGCACAAGTGCACTGCACCACGGCATGGGCAACATGACGTAGTCGGCGGTTACAAATAAACGACGGTATGTATGTCTGGGTGTACTGGTCTTTGGATGAGGGTGTCCATCCAAGAGGCCGTCCATTCGAGCCCATATTTATTGCAAAATGAAATCACATGATGCACGCGCTCTTGGGGCTCGCCTGCGGGAAGCAACCCGTGCAACAGACGATCCCATTGGCGCAACCCGGCTTCGTGTTGTGTCGTATGCGCTTGTTCTGTTTTTCGGGCAAGAAAATGAATTTGTTGGACGATCTTCTCGAGATTGGTGTATCCGATCGCCTGTATACTCGGATACTGGGTACAAACGTCTTGTAACAACGTTTCGTATGCAGCGACAAACTGTTTTTCGATGGCGTCGAATCGTGCGGTCAACTGCGTCCCTTCTTGTTGGGCGAGCCACGCCTTACGCAACGCAATTCCGTCGTGTAATAGGTCTTCTATGCGCACACGAAATTTTTCGAGCTGTTTTTGGGCCGTGCGTTCCACGACTGTGACGTGTTCGCGCAATACGCACGGTGGCATGGGCAGTTGAAACAATGCAAACGCCTCTCTGAGTTGCGCCCAATAGGCCAGCTCACTCGGCCCGACAACCACCGCACAAACGGGCAGTAAAAACTGTTGCATCAGCGGACGCGTCAACGCATGGTTGCTAAACGCTGCAGGGTTTTTCTCGAGTTGCAAGTGAAGTGCCGCACGGGTCATCAGTTGGTTGCCGTGGCGATCCGTGATCGTTTCTCCGTCACGAAACAACAGCGTACGTCGCCCTTCATGTGCCATAAATACGTGCATACAATGAGGCTGTATCGGTGCTTGCACCAGATAGCCACTGCGTGCAACCGCCTGCGTGCTTGACGAAAGCGCCTGATGCACGGCTTCATCTTCGGTCAACAACCGGTGAAATAGCGGCGCTTCTATCTGACGCAATGCAGGGTCTGCCGCGTCCAACACCACGAGACCATACGCCCCAAACCACGAAGCCAACGCACGCGCACACACTGTCGTGGCGGTAGGGGGAACGCCTTCGTCATCGTCCATACACCACTGTTGCATCCACAGATGCACGTCTGCGGTAAAGGAGGTCGCCGGCAATATTTTTATGATGTCTGCGATGCATGCATCCCACGCCTGCCGTGTGAGTGTCGTCTGACTGATGGACGGTCGGTTTCCGTTTGGGGGGGGAGATCGATCGATCGTCACCTTATGGAGGGATGGGCGTTCGCCCGCCAACAAGTGCACATGATTGCACTCGTCCCAGTCGTGGTCTTCCCCTGCAAGCCAAAAAACAGGAACAACGGCTTTTCCCGTCGTGCGCCGACGCTCCTCGGCAATGCGCAAAATACTCACCGCTTTATAAAGCACGTACAACGGACCTGCAAACAACATCGGCTGTTGTCCACCGACGACAACGGTCACATCAGACGCGCGCAACTGTACGAGCGAACGGGCGATCGCAGGGTGATGATACCGTGTGCCTAATCGCACATGAAACGCCTCTATTGCATCCACAACGTGTGCACGTGGCGCACACGGGGCATCCGTGGCAGACGTGATGGGAGAAAATAACGCACAGACGTGTTTTTCCTGTTGTACGAACGCTTTTGCCAAGGGGGGAAGCGGGAAAGCGGGACTCGATTGCACGTGCACGACGCTCGCCTCTTTTACAATTTTTATTTTGTGGTCGATCACACGAGCAACGCGATGGCGATCGTCATCAATACGATGTAGCTCACGCTCAACAACAAAAAGCTCCCCCGCCACACCGATGAAACAATTTTGAGGAACCGTATGTCACCACGCATGCGCCAAGAAAAAAACGCCAAGACGCCAACGATCGCCGCTAACGTCCACAACAAGAACGCCAATGACATGTTCCACCCCCACAGACGATTGCACAACGCCATCACCGATGGGAACAAAAAAAACGTCGTCACATCCGCCGCGCGCTTAAATGCCAGTGGACGGCGTCGGGTCAGCCCATACGCAATCGGATAAACGATGCCAAATATGACAAACGGCATCAGAGACAACACCGCAAACAGCTGGGCGATCCACTTCATGCTCACAAGCCTCCGACCAAACGATGTCGTATTTTCGAATGGGCTTTATTATACCATGATGCCCCCTCCTACGACAAAGTCACCCGTAATCCTCACGCAGTGCATGCGTCAGAAATGAGGTGACCCTGTGTTCCTTGGGAAAGATAGTTTTGGACGGTGTTACACGAAACACTGCAATGAATACAGACATCCTGTTTGTGAAAAATTCTTTTTTCTCACAAAAGGAATCCGGCTGTATAAATGTTTTTCATCCGTGTTTCGTATTGGCATGAAAAGGACATGCATGTCCTTGGGGATAGCGGAATGACCCGCCTTCGTTAATCGATCCGTTCTAAATTCCCGTTGGAATCCATGCGAAATCTCGTCGGTTGCTCGTGTTCATCTGGTACTAAGAAAGCCATCTTGCGTGCGCGCTCCATCATCTGGATGAGTGCCTTATAATCCTCGTTGACGACCTGATAATCTTGTTGCACCGCAAGAAAATTGGTTTTTAATCGTTCGTTTTCTTGGCGCAATCGCTGCAACTCGATTTCCATTTCGCGCACGTGTTTGATGAGCATACGTTGTTGCTTCACCCCATCTTGATGGACATGCTTCCATTGTCGCAACGCCCGTATGAGCACGTCAAGAGATAAGCGTGTGCCCACGGGCAGCCCCTCTATCGCCTCGCCTTCCCCTTCGGACATCTCGCACGCAAAACTTGTTTGTTCTTCGGTGGGGGTATCCAACAGCAAGCGCGTGTGCACTGTCCGTGTCTGTGCGTGCCACGTCCGTTGCGATTTTGCCATCTGGATTGCCTCATGGTGTTGCTTGCGCACGGCTGAATTCCACCGAAACCCACAGGCGGCGGCGGTACGTCCGATGCGAATAGCGACTTCCTCAAATGCGAGCAATTGCGTGCTGCCTTCGCGAATGTGTCGCATCGTGACTTCGGCCAATATCGTATCGTGCTCCACACTCCATGCATCTTGTCTCGTTGCTGTCATCACGCCACCCATTTCTATCTGTTAAAATACGATTCCATCGTATCTGTATGCAATATCCATACACCGATAGAATCTTCGTACTTATGAAGAGTGTTTCCGTCATTGCGTCAAAATATACGGGCGTACCATCCGATTGTCCGCATATTGTCACGATTGGGAAACCTCTTGGCGTTTACTTCCCCCGCAACGCCATGTATAATAAGCAAAGATGGTGATGAAAATACGTATTTTCACAGGCGCACGCAGATGGCGTACATATTTTTAAGGAGGCGACAACGATGCCACGGATGTTTCGTGTGCTAGGATTTTGGACGTTGGTCATTGGTTTAATGGCCTTAGCGGGAGAGATGACGGAGATGGCGTTGCTTTTCTTATGCCAGACGGCTGCATTTTTGACGTTGGGGTATATGAATTTATCTGAGCGAACGTATATTTTGTTGTTTTGGGGATATTTGATTTTGTCGTTTACGGGATTCACGTACTGGTCATTTTTCCAAATGGAGATGTAAACCAAATCCCAACGGCACAGTAAGAAAAAAATTCTCATTGCTTCCTCACGATTCACGGAAGAAGTGGGGATTTTTTACTTGCTTCTATGCGGGAAATAAGATCGCCCCCATCGACTACTTTCGGAGGATTTGTATGCATTCCGTGAGACGTAAAATGGTGCTGCTTTGGATCGTCTGCCTAGGGGTCATGGCGATCTATCATGGCGGTGACGCTTCGCCACTCCCCAAAAAAACGACTACAAAAAACGCTGCCCTCACCCCACACAATCAAGCCATGACCATTCCGATCTTGATGTATCATGCGGTTGCCGACTGCACCGAAACGGCGTGTGTTTCTCAAAAAAATTTCGAAAAGCATGTCAATGTGTTGGCGAATCAACAGCTGACGTTTTTGACGATGACGGAAGTTTTGACACACATCCAGACCAAAAAACCTTTTCCTCCTCGGGCAATCGCGATTACGTTCGATGACGGCTATTTGAACAACTATACGGTCGCCAAGCCGA
>JAULZZ010000077.1:0-1883 GCA_032117095.1 Paenibacillus sp. | reverse complement strand
TCAACGCAGTGCTACGTCGGATGGTTCATGCCCCGCTCCCTTCGCCCGAGGCGTCTTCTGCGATGACGGTTCCCGAGCGTCTGGCGTGGCAACATGCACACCCCCTGTGGCTCTGTACGCGGTGGGTCGCACAGTGGGGGGAAGACGCAACGACGGCCATTTTGCGCGCCAACAATACCCCGCCACAGACAAGTGTACGGCTGAATCGGTTGCGTGCCGATCGGGAAACGGGATTGCAAGAAATGCGGGCGGCAGGGTGGGAAGCCGTCCCTTCCAAAGTGAGTCGAGACGGGATCGTATGCCCTGTGGGGTCGGGCAATATGGCACATACGCCACTGTTTCAGGCAGGGAAAATTACCGTTCAAGATGAAAGCTCGATGGTCGTGGCCGATGTGCTTGATGTACAACCTGGCATGCGTGTGCTCGATTGCTGCGCAGCACCAGGGGGAAAAACAACACATCTGGCGGAGCGCATGCAAGATTGCGGGTTGATCGTAGCGTGCGATATCCATCCCCACAAACAAGCGCGTATAGACGAACACGTGCAACGACTCGGATTGACTTGTATCCAGACGTATTGTGCCGATGCGAATACGTTGGGGGAGCGATTTGAGGCGGGTTTTTTTGATCGCATTTTAATCGATGCACCGTGCAGTGGTTTTGGCGTGATTCGACGCAAACCAGACCTAAAATGGAACAAACGAGAAGAAGATTTGGATGCGCTTATCGCAGTGCAACGCCAATTGCTTGCATCTGTGCATACGTTGCTCCGTCCTGGCGGGGTGCTTGTATACAGCACGTGTACTTTTGAACCGTCAGAAAATGACGATCAAATCGATCATTTTTTACGTACGCAAAAAGAATTTTCCATAGAGGATTGTACACCGTATGTCGCGCCAACCGTGCGTTCGTCAGTGTCCCCCACGACCCGTACGCTGACGTTGCTCCCTGGCGCATACGATACGGATGGGTTTTATATTGCGCGACTAAGAAAAAACCCACGTCAATGAACATGAAGGGGAAATCTTGCGGTGTTTGGGCAGGAAGCGATGTGTGATTTTTGCCTTTGCATGTGCCCACGCCACGACCCATGGCAATAAAAAGACGCACGCCAATTTTTGTTGATTTATACTGCAATATTAACTACAATAATGGCAAGGTAGTGTATGGTGTTACTACGCTCAGGTTCCTCTATAAACCGATTTGTCAAAAATTACTTTGCCGTAAACAAGAGTTTTTTTGCGTATGTTTATTATGCGCATGATGTGTAGTACTAAACACTGATTAAAAACGTCTATGCAGAGCGATTTCTTTTACACTCTCGTAATTTTTAATCAATAAGATTTCTGTATTCAATCAGTGTTTAGTATAGGTAGTTCGTTGAGGTGCCCTCTCGGTTTAGGAGTTTCTTGGATTTATGTGTTAAATACGAAAGAAAACTATGCTTTTGATGCGTGATTCATATGATGCATGCGTCCAGTCTCTGTTGTTGTATCCCCCATCATGCAGGCAGTATTTCCGCTTCATTTTTCACAAAAATACTTTTTTTGAAAGGAAGAGACAGATGCAAAAGAGCAGACAGCAAGGGATGACTTTGATCGAGGTATTGGCTACATTGATTATTTCTTCTATGGTGTTGGGAGTGGCCTATACTGCATTTTCCCAAGTCACAGGGATCAGTCAAGACACGAGTATCCAAACCAAAGAAGACGACGCATTCACGACACTAATGAACACCCTCACGGATGAATTGTCTTCTGCTTCGCAGCTGATGTATTTGGAACACGGTGCAGACGAAAAAGAGTGGCGATATAAGTCCCCAAAGCGCAATGGAGCGACGCAGTATTTGGCACTCCTCCTCACAAAAAAAGACGATCGCTACG
>JAULZZ010000076.1:0-2885 GCA_032117095.1 Paenibacillus sp. | reverse complement strand
CCATGCCATGTCGGGTTTCCTCCTTGGGGAATGAAGAGTGTGGTGCTTTCCTAGCGTACCCTGCAACCGCCAAAACGATACGAGAGCGGAGGCGAACGATGGATACCAAAGTGTTACAGACGTTGCAATTTACAGAGGTGATCCATGCGTTGTTGGCGTGTGCTCAAACGGATCTCGGACAACAACATGTCCGCACACTCGTGCCAGATTGTGTCGCTTGTGTCCACTGGATGCAACAAACGGCAGAAGCCGTACAGCTGGCACAACGCCAAGGGTTGCCGTCGTTCGAAGGCATTGCCGATGTGCTTCCCGCAGTGCATCATGCGACGATCGAGGGGACATTGTCCGCCAATGCACTATGGACGATCCTCCAAACCTTGACAACGGCACAACGCATTCGCACGCATGTGCGTAGCCACGTCGACAGCGTACCTTCGCCTTCTTTGGCGCAACAGCTCGAAAAAATGGGCGATTTCCCTGCGCTTATCGCCACGCTACACGCGTGTATTGACGAACAAGGGGAGATCAAAGACACCGCCTCCGAGGCTCTCCAAAAATGCAGGCGACTCATTCGCACGTGTGAGCAACGCATTCGACAACAACTCGAAGCGATGCTCCGCCAAACGACCATACGCACAATGTTGCAAGAAACGTTAATTACCGTGCGCAACGAGCGGTTCGTCTTTCCCGTCAAAGCGGAGTACCGCGCCTCGTTTCCTGGTATCATTCACGACCAGTCGTCCTCGGGGGCGACGGTGTTTATCGAGCCACAAACGATCGTCCAAGAAAACAATCAATTAAAACTGTACCGTCTCGAGGAACAAAAAGAAATGGAGCGTATTTTATTCCACTGTTCACAGGCGGTCAAGGCAGAAGCGACGCGGTTGCACCAACACGCCACCGTCCTCGGGGAATTAGACTTTTGGTGTGCCAAAGCACGGTATGCCCAAACGCTCCATGCTACGAGGCCCCAATGGGACGAACACGGCAAAATTGATTTTCGCCAAGCGAGACATCCATTGCTCGATCCCGCCCGTCTCGTACCGCTCGATTTGACGCTCACGGCAGAAGACACGACCCTGCTCATTACAGGGCCCAATACCGGAGGGAAAACGGTCACCTTAAAAACAGTCGGCTTGTTGCATCTCATGGCGATGGCGGGATTGTATATCCCAGCTGCCGAAGGCAGTGTATGCAGTCGGTTTGAAAATATCTTCGTCGACATCGGCGATGAACAGAGCATTTCCCAAAATTTAAGTACGTTTTCTGGGCACATGCGCAACATCGTCGACATGGTCCGTCAGCTCACCCCCACGAGCCTCGTCTTGCTCGATGAAGTCGGCGCAGGAACCGATCCCACAGAAGGGGCGGCATTGGCGACAGCGATTCTCTCCCACATGCAAACGATCGGGTGCAAACTGCTCGCCACGACGCATTTTAGCGAACTCAAAGCGTATGCGTATCATCGGGCCCATACCCAAAATGCAGCGATGGAGTTTGACGTAAACACATTACAGCCGACGTATCGCCTGCGTCTTGGCCTTCCTGGCAGAAGTCACGCCTTGACGATCGCCCAACGACTCGGTCTCCCTTCCGCATTGCTCGCCCAAGCCCAACAATACCTCAGTGAAGACGACAAACGCATCGAGCGCATGATTGCGTTTATTGAGGAGCAACGTCAAGCGATCGTACAGGAGCGGGCAGAAGCGACAGCACAGCGCCAACAGTACGAACGTCTGCACCAACAAAGCGAAATGCAACGCCAAAAAGACGAGGCGGCCCGCGAAACGTTGTGGAAAAAAGCCCAGCAACAAGCCCGTCAGTACGTCCATGAGGCCAAACACGAAGCACAAGCGATCCTCACTGCGTTACGCGAACAAGCCAAAGCCCAGCAGGCCACACACAAAGAACACGAACTGCGCCAAAAAGTGCGTGCCTTGGACAACATCGCTGTACCGACACGTGCCCAACCGACCCCCGCACGTAGCGTCACGACACCCCCCCTGAAAAAAGGCGACGAAGTGACGGTATCTTCCTTGCAACTCAAAGGATTTATCTTGGATATTCAAGGGCAGGAGGCCACCGTGCAAGTGGGGCTCATGAAAACGAAAGTGCATCTCGATGACGTGCATCTCTCTTCACCGACAACGGGGGCAAAAAAGTCTCCTTCCTACGCGTCATCCAAAAAGCGCCCGTCTGACATGACGGCCCCCGTGCGCGTTTCACTGGATGTGCGGGGAAAGCAAGCCGAGGAAGCGATCACCGACGTCGATCGTTGGTTGGACGAAGCCGTCATGAACCAGTTGCAAACCGGAACCGTTATCCACGGCAAAGGAACAGGCGTACTCAGGCAACGTTTGCATGACTTTTTGCGGCATCATCCGCACGTGCAATCGTTTCGTCTTGGGGCATACGGAGAAGGGGACATGGGCGTGTCAATTATTACGTTTAAGTAATGCGCAGGGGGAACGCATCCACGCGAAGAAGACAGGCGTACAGCGAGGGCGTATGTCTTCTTTGAGGCGGTAAAAGGGTGACCAGAACCCAACGAATGGATTCCGACTTTGAGAAAGAAGTGAGAGAAAGGCGGTGAGGATGCATGAGTACGTTGCAGAAGTTGATTGCACAACTGTGCCCTGAGGGGGTGAAGTGGAAGGCGTTGGGGGAAATTGCAACAGATATGTACAGGGGTTCTGGGATTAAGCGTGAAGAGCTCACAGAAGAAGGCACACCGTGTGTTCGGTATGGCGAGATTTACACTACTTATCATATTTGGTTTGATACTTGTGTTTCACGCACTAAATCTGGTTCTAAGTCGTTTGAACACGGCGATGTTTTATTTGCAATTACAGGCGAAAGTGTTGAAGAAATTGCCAAATCGTGTG
>JAULZZ010000075.1:0-4840 GCA_032117095.1 Paenibacillus sp. | reverse complement strand
AACCAACCATTTTCGCAGCATCACCTTGCGCGTTCACGGGGAACATGCGGTGTTGCACGCCTGCCGATGCCCCGGTATCCGAATGCGTATTCTTGGCGTACCACGGCTGTTTTTATTGCGTGAGGTGTCTTGTTTTTTCTTGCTGAATATCCTACAAATCGCTGTACATTTTTTGTATGGTATTGACGATAAAATGAAGAAGAGATCATCATGCGTGCGATGGGATTGCCAAGGAAAAAGCAAGGGGGGCGCATAGCCGTGAATTTGATCAATTGTACACAATGTGGGCAAGTGACGTTAAAAGTAGAAAAGCAGCCATACTGTGTATCGTGCATCCAGAAAAAAGAGCAGGAAATTTTGCGATGCATGGTTTTTTTGCGCAAAAACGAGCAAGCGACCATCGACGAATTGAGTGAAGGGACGGGCATCCCCATCAAAACGATACGCAAATTTATCGAGGAGCACCGCGTGTCTCCTTCCCTTTTTGAAAACATATATTACACGTGTCGCATGTGTAAAAAAGATACAAAAGACGGGCACATTTGTGAGCGTTGTTTCAGAATGTTGTCCAAATCGTCGAACGGCGGCAAGGTCGACTAAAATTTTCTCTCTTTTCTATTTCTCTCTCTTCACTTTTGAATCGTTTTATCCGATACAATATATGTACCCATACCATGTACGGTATTTATCCCAACTAGGCGGTGATGAACGATGAAAATCAATGAGTGGCAGCGCCTCACGTCGATGCAGACGAATCGCCCATCGCATCAGCCAGACAAACAATCGTCCTCGGTTTCGCCGAAATCGTCTGTGAAGGATGAGATCCAGCTTTCCGCCCAAGCACGCGAGATGCTCCAAGTGCAACGAAAGACGGAAGAAAGCCGGTCTGACGCGATTGAAGCATTGCGCATTGCAGTCGAAAATGGGACGTATGCGGTCGATCCGAAACAATTGGCAGAAAAGCTGATGCCTCACCTCCAAAATCCACCTGAAATGAGGTGATCGCCTTGAACGATAGTTTTTTCGCACGGTGGTTACAGCTGTTGCAACGCATTTTGGCATTGCACGAACAGCTCATCGCCTACGCAGACGAAAAACGAACCGCACTCATCGCCCATGATGTCCAAGGTGTGGCACACGTGGGGGCACTCGAACAAAAAGCGATGGGGACGCACGATGCGTTATGGGAAGACGTGCAACAGTTGCTCCTCGCATTCAAAATACCCGTAGGCCGAAATACGTGGGATACGATCGTGTCTCTTTTGGACCAGCCGTCTCAGCGCGCCCAAGTGATGGACATACGACTGCGTATTCTCGAATGCGTCAGCCAATTGCAAGCGAAACAAGACCTCAACAAGTTGCTATTGCGGAAAGCTTTGCAATACGTGGAATATTCGTTGGAGCTTATCTCGGGAACGGTTGGAGAGGTGACCTACGTTACACCGACTGCACCCAAGCGGGCGTTGGCGCATAGCGCAGGACGTTTCGATTTCAAAGCGTAAGCGTACAGGCACAGGATGGTCTACAAATTGTTTGTGCGATGAAAAAGGGGGAGTGGTGATGCCATCTACATTCGGTGGGTTTGAACTGGCAAAGCGCTCTCTTTTTGCGCAACAAGCGGCGATGACGACGACAGGGCACAACATCGCCAATGCGAGCACAAAAGGGTTTTCACGACAAATCGTGCACATGGTCGCGGCACGTCCGATGGAAGCACCGGGCATGTCTCGGAGCAATGCCCCTGGGATGATGGGCCAAGGCGTCGAATTTGATACGATCCAACGGGTACGCGATAGCTTCTTGGACGACCAGTTTGCCAGCGAAAACAAATACTATGGCGAGTGGACGATGCGTCGACAAACCCTCGACAAGATCGAGATTATCATGAGTGAATCGGCAGGTAGCGGACTGAGTAATACTTTCGAGGCATTTTGGAATTCGTGGCAAGAATTAAGCAAGGAGCCAGATAAACTGACGTCTCGTACCGTGATCGTGGAGCGGGCATTGACGATGACGAATGCACTAAATCATATTTCCCAACAGCTGAGCAATTATGCCACAGATATGAACGAAAATGTACGGGTAAAAACAGGAGAATTAAATCGCTACGTCGCCAACATCGCCAACCTCAACGAACAAATTTTCCGTGTGGAAGGACTAAGCCAAAACGCCAACGATTTGCGGGACCAACGCGATTTGCTCGTCGACGAGCTGTCTCGTCTCGCCAATATTGCGGTACAGCGCACACCCAACGGATACAACATTACGATGGGCAACGTGTCGCTCGTCAATCGATATACCGCAGGCGGTCCGTTCGATGAGACGCTGTTGCTAGAAGCGTACAACGAAAAAGACCTCAAAAGCGGTGAGCTATACGGCATGTTGCTCGGGAAGCAAGAGACTATCCCTTATTACCAAACGCAACTCGATACGATGGTCAAAGCAATGGTAGAAGGCGAAATGCAGGTGACGTTGCCAGCGGGGTCCATCCTCCCAGAAGGGACGATTTTGAACGGGGTGACGTACACGGGTGCCAATCGCACGCTCCCCAACGACCTTCAAGTGACGGTCAAGGGGATCAATGGTTTGCATCGTTTGGGATATACGCTCGATCCCACGTTGACGCAAGGCAGCGATTTTTTTACGTTACGGGAGGGGTTTACCGCGTTTAGTGCGGCGAGCATTACGGTCAATCCCGTCATTGCCTCGAATCCAAAACAAGTCGCTTCATCGATGCGTACGACGACAGTGGGGACCACAGAGAAAACGGTCTCTGGGAACGGAGATTTGGCGCGACTCATCGCAGGCGTGCGCAACGAAAAAATTCAATTTGAAACGACGGGTACGGGAGAAACGTTGCAATCTGACGAGACATTGGACGGCTTTTATCGGTCACTCATCGGCAACATCGGGGTGCGCGGGCAAGAGGCAATTCGCCAAAGCGACATCCAAAAAGTCATCGTCGAGCAAGTGGACGGTCGTCGTCAAAGCATCAGTGGGGTTTCCTTAGACGAAGAAATGTCAGGGTTGATTAAATTCCAACACGCATACAATGCGGCGGCGCGACTGATGACGACGTACGACGAAATGTTAGACAAACTCATTAACGGCATGGGAACGGTCGGACGCTAAGAAACATGCACGCCGTTATGCAGGGCACCTTTATTTTGGTAGTGATGCATGGACATACAGACGAGTATCCGATGAAGGGAGGGGGTGTGACCATGGTCGGACGGGTGACCCAAGCGATGGTCCAGACACGGTTTTTGCAAAACATGAGCAACAATCTCAAACGCATCGACGAACAACAACAACAGCTCGCCTCAGGGCGGAAGGTGAACACGACGTCGGACGACCCAGTATCCTTTACGTATGCGATGCGATACAGTCAAGAAATCGCTCAAAACGAGCAATACCAACGCAATATCGATACGGCGAATTCATGGCTTGAATTTTCCGATACGATGCTCATCCAAACGACGGATGTCATTCATCGCGCGCGGGAGCTTGCTATTCAGGGAAAAAGTGATACAACATCGCAGGAGTCGCTCAATGCGCTAAAATCGGAAGTCGACCAGCTGTATGAGCAACTCGTACGCATTGGCAATAGCGAGTTAAACGGCAATTACATTTTCAACGGCCAAAGTACGATGACAGAACCGTACACCCTCACACAAGCGCCGCAACAGTTTACTGATGCGCTCGAAATGCGGTTTGAGATCAATGTCAATGTGACGATGCCCATTAGCGTGACAGGAAATCGGGTGTTCGGAAATCCGACGGATGCAGACAATTTGTTTCGGATATTGAAGGATTTTTCGCAAGCATTGCAAACGGGAGATCGCACCGCACTCGATGGCATCGTCAACAAACTGAGCTCTCGACTCGATGAAGTGCTCTACGCACGTTCGAGTGTGGGGGCACGCATCAATCGGTTGGAGATGACACAACAGCGACTCGAAGACTTGACGATCAATTTGCAACAGTTGCAATCCAAAACAGAAGATGCCGACATTGCCGAAGTCGTGATGCAGCTCAAAATGAGTGAAAACGTGTATCAAGCGAGCTTAGCGGTGGGCGCGCGCATCATTCGCTCTTCGTTGATCGATTTTATGCGGTAATACGCATCGCATGTTGAAAATATATACACATAAATTTTGTTTAAAAGTCGGCATAAAGGGCAGCCTTTCCGTGGAGGATATGGTGTGAAATCGTGATGCGTATGAGGAGACACGCCTCAAAGCGGGGTGAGTGGCGATGTGGTTGCCGAGGATTACGATGTCGCAACAGGTTGCGCGCATTGCGGTGGATGCCGATGTGGGCACGTTGACCCAGCGACAACAGCATGCACGCATACAGTGGCAGACGACACCTGCACAGCTTCAGATGCAAACGCCCAAGGGAAAACTCGAGATCGATGCGTCAGCAGCACGTGATGCGTTAGGGAACAGCACGACCAAAAAAATGGTCGATCGAGCGAACGAAAATGCCGAAAAACTGGTCATGGATGCGATCGCGCATATCGCCCAAACGGGCAATCGGTTGGCGGCGATTGAACGAGGAGGGGATGCGATTGCGGACTTGGCTGTCGAAGCCACACAGTATAAAAATCCGTATACTTATGTCGGCACAGCTTCTTCCGACAACGTTCGTATTGCGTATACCGCACAACCGCCACAAATTACCGCTACGCCTGGGCACATCGCCTTCGAGGTGATCCCGTACGAAACGCACAACACGTACGAACGCGGGAAGTACACGAGTCAAATGGCGCAATACAACCGATTGACCATTACGCCGCCTGCCATCGATGTGCAGGTATGACATCGTAATGCATAGC
>JAULZZ010000074.1:0-4042 GCA_032117095.1 Paenibacillus sp. | reverse complement strand
TGGTGGGGTCAATACGTGCGTAACGTCTTCTACCATCGTAAATACGCCATGTTGTACCAACCGTATTTTCATGTCGCTCCTCCTTTCTCGTGTGGCGCATGTGTATAAAAATGATCGTCCTCTAGGGTACCGCGATGACGTACATCCTACTTCGACGCGTCACATCAGGCACTCTTTTGTTTGGGTGTTTTCCATAAGAGACGCATATTTCTCCAGAGATTTCTTACCGTTGTAAGTATACTCTTCTGCGCTTTGTTGTTCAAGCATTGCCTTGACTTTTCAGGAGAAAGGACGTACTATAAAACGTATCTTGAAGATAAACTCGATTGTGTGTACCGTTGGCGATGCGGGGGGATGTTCTCACCCAATGCTACGTCCCGCACTGCATCGGTGTCGTTGTCTTACATACTTTTTTGGATGGATTGCCCCCTGCTTGTCGCACCGTATGATCGATGATGCCACCACTTTCCCACCTGTGGCAGTACCGTCCCATTCTCTGATGTAAGGAGCGTCCTGTGCGATGCCTATTAAAATTCCTGATCATTTGCCAGCGCGAGACATCTTGGCTCGTGAAAATATATTCATTATGAGTGAATCGCGTGCATATGAACAAGATATTCGGCCTTTACGCATTGCGATACTCAACTTAATGCCGACCAAAGAAGCAACGGAAACACAACTCATCCGTTTGTTGAGCAACACCCCACTACAAGTAGAAATTACGTTGTTACACCCAGAATCGCACACCTCCAAAAACACTTCTGAGGATCACTTGCGGGCGTTTTACACGACATTCCGTGAAATTCGCCATCGGCGTTTTGATGGGCTGGTCATCACAGGCGCTCCCGTGGAGCATTTGCCTTTTGATGCCGTCCACTACTGGGATGAACTCCAACAAATGATCCGTTGGGCGCATCACAACGTCACGTCCACCTTGTACATTTGTTGGGCTGCCCAAGCAGGACTGTACACCCACTTTGGGATCGAAAAAATCCCCACCCCCCAAAAAATATTCGGCGTATTTTCCCATCGTCTCACTTGTTCGAATCATACGCTGACGCGGGGCTTCGATGAATGTTTTTTTGCCCCACAAAGTCGCCATACCGATGTCCGTCTGATCGATGTACAAAACGTCCCGTCGTTGGATGTGTTGGCTGTCTCCGATGAGGCGGGGCTGTACTTGGCGGCTACGAAAGACGGCCGACACGTATTTGTCACGGGACATGCGGAATACGATGCCCACACGCTCCAACTCGAATACGAACGCGATCGTCAACGCGGGTTGCCCATTGCGGTGCCGTGCAACTATTTCCCCCATGACAATCCCGACATTCCCCCGCGGACAACTTGGAAAGCGCACGCCAATTTGCTTTTTTCCAACTGGCTTAATTATTACGTGTACCAAAAAACACCGTATGAGCTCGGCACCGCCTATGGTGCAACTTCATTTGTAGACACAGGGGCTTACATTTAGTGAGGAGGCAATGTATTCATGTACCACCTTGAAAGTCGTCTTGCGCAACTCGGTTCGCAGTCAGATCCGGTGACGGGGGCAGTCAGCACCCCGATTTACCAAGCGACCGTATTTCGTCATCCTCGCCTCGGGCAAAGTACGGGGTATGACTATGCACGCACAAAATCCCCAACCCGCGCCGTGTTAGAGCAAGAGTTCGCCGGTCTTGAAGAAGGTCATGCGTGTTTTGCTTTTAGCAGTGGGATGGCGGCCGTCCACCACGTGTTTATGTTGTTTCAGCCTGGCGACCATTTGCTGGTGAGTCTGGATTTGTACGGGGGGACGTATCGCCTGCTCGAACAAGTTATGCGCCCCCTTGGCATCACGGCGACTTATGTGGACACGAACGATGAGGCTGCCTTGCAAATGCATGTGCAACCTGGGAAAACAAAAGCGATATTCATCGAGACCCCGACGAATCCCCTCATGATGGTCACCGATTTGGCACGCATTTGTGCATGGGCACAGGAACGCCATTTGCTCACGATCGTCGACAACACACTGCTCACACCCTATTTCCAACGTCCGCTTACTTTGGGAGCAGACATTGTAGTGCACAGTGCGACGAAGTATTTGGCCGGTCACAACGACGTGCTCGCTGGATTGCTCGTGACACGGGAACAGTCCCTCTCCCAACGTCTCGCCTTCCTACAAAATTCTATCGGTGCTGTACTCGCCCCACTCGATGCGTGGTTATTATTGCGTGGGATGAAGACGTTGGCACTACGGATGGAACGCCATCAACAAAACGCGTTGCACATTGCCTCGTGGCTACAACGGCATCCGCTCGTGCGTGCCGTATACTATCCTGGTTTGCCGACACACCCTCATTTTGCGATCCAACAAAAGCAGGCTGGGGGAAATACAGGTATTTTCTCCTTTACTTTGCACGATGCACGCGATGTAGAGCCCATTTTACGCCATATCCGCCTCATTGCCTTTGCGGAAAGTTTGGGTGGGGTGGAGTCGTTGATGACGTATCCTGCCGTACAAACCCATGCCGATATTCCCTTGGAAATTCGCCAAAAAATTGGCGTAGACGATGCACTACTACGCTTTTCGGTGGGGATTGAGCATGTCGATGACTTAATCGCAGATTTGTCTCACGCCTTTGCATGTGCCCTACACGAGCGCACAAACACCCCTACCTAATACTAATACTAATTCCAAACTAAAACATCAATAAAATTCCAGTCTCTCCCTGTAATACTTTTGATCGTGTATCCCGCCGGTAACCGATTTCTTTGCCAACATTCCCACATCATCGGCGTTATATCCTGTCAACTTGACGATTTCTTTGTTCTTCTTTCCCACGCCACCATATGCGACTACTTCTAACCGTTTATATGCATTCACATTTTCCTTCGTTTTTGCATTTCTTTTCTCAGCACTACAGCATATTCTTTGTATCACACACACGTTATTGTGTCGATATATTTGTTTGGAATTAGTACAAACACGATTTGAATACAGCGATCCGATCGATTAAAAATCCCTTTTTTCTCGGAAAAGCGAGCCCTCTACGGCATCTCTATACACCATTTTGTAAAAATCACTTTTCCGTAAACAAACGATTTTTTGCGTATGTTTATGCGTGTGATGGGTTTTATAGAGGTGCCCTCTGCATCGATGTTTTCAATCCGTGTTTACACTAAACACGGATTAAATGTAGGAATCGTGTTGGTTAAAATTTACTGTGCTTTCTCGTAAAAAGGAGCTCTTTGCATCGTTGTTTTTAATCAGTGTTTAGTATTAGTATAAGGAGGCGCGTATCCTTGTCTACAATAGACGACATACTGGAAAAAGCTCTGCGAGGCGAACGATTGGGCATGGAAGATGGGCTGCGTTTGTTTGACAGTGATGAGACCGAAAAAATCGGGCGTGCGGCGCATGCGATAAAGTTACGCTGGCATCCTGCGCCACAGACGACTTTTGTCATCGGACGCAATGTCAATTATACGAATGTGTGCGATGTGTATTGTAAGTTTTGTGCTTTTTATCGTGCTCCTGGCTCAAAGGAAGGCTATGTGTTGCCAAATGAAGTCATCTTCCAAAAAATAGCGGAGACGGTCGCTGTGGGGGGGACCGAAATTTTGATGCAGGGGGGCACAAATCCGAATTTGCCTTTTTCGTATTATACGTCCCTGTTGCGCGAAATTAAGATCCAGTTTCCTCAGATCACGATGCACAGCTTTTCCCCTGCCGAAATTCGCAAAATGGTCGAAGTGTCTGGCGAGGATCTCCGGCACGTCCTCACTGCGTTGCACGAGGCAGGGCTGGATTCCTTGCCGGGTGGCGGGGCGGAAATTTTGGACAATCGGACGCGCAAACGCATCTCTCGCCTCAAAGGCACGTGGGAAGAGTGGATCGAAGTGATGTCCACTGCCCACCAGATTGGGATGAACACGACGGCTACGATGGTCATTGGCTTGGGGGAATCGATGGAAGAACGCGTCTTGCATTTGTTGCGTGTGCGCGATGCCCAAGACCATTGTTTGCACATGCGGTATGCGTCTGCGGGGTTTTTGG
>JAULZZ010000073.1:0-63630 GCA_032117095.1 Paenibacillus sp. | reverse complement strand
CCAAACGTCCCCCCCTCGTCAAAAAGGGGGTGGGGAACATTTGGTGTGCCTACGCGTATGCATGGATCAAATACAGGGCTGACCGCATATCCCCCCGGAATGACGTGGGGATTATTTGACGCTTACGTTGTGGCTGTTGCCATGGAAGTCTCAAGTGTCGTCTACCCACAACAAGCGATCATAACCAAACTTTTCGATTTTCAAAAAAGTAGGACAATCTGAATGCAACGCGCGCACGATCGGGGTTCAGCCAATCTGTATCCGAGAGACCTCGTTTTTCCGCCGTGCCTTTGAATCATTGACTTGGTCGAAGATTTCTTGCTTCGGCATGCACATACGCAGTTACTTTCCGCGTTCCATCTTTCTCAAGACTTCGTCAATGGCTTTTTTAACAGATGATGGCTTGTTTTTGATTAGGTCATCCAAGAGTTTTCGCTGTTCATTCGAAAATTTCAGCGGTTTACTAGGATCAGGAGGGTTTATAATTAAATTTTGTGTGACAAGCATATCAATTATAGTACTATTATCTTCAGTTTCAGAAACCACGTTTTCGAATGCATTGAATATAGCGGTAACGTCTGCTTGCGACAGCCCCTTGTTCCTTGGGTTCTCAAGAACAGTACGAAGTCTTGGAGTAAGGGATCGTGTTATTAAGTCACGCATATCGAGCATCTTCTGCAAAACATACTGAAGTCGAATAACATGCACGTCACGAAAACTTTTTTCTTTTAAAAATTCATCTTTGTTTTCATATATTGTGTTTACTATGGACTCGATGAGTGTGATTTGTTTTTTCACAAGCATGTCAGATTGTGCATCTAGTTCTTCTTTCTTTTGTTTTATTTCTTGTTGTATCGCACCTTCTATCATCTTTTGAACTGGTGTCTTAGGTCTATAATAAAATGGAACTATCACATTAGATTTAGATGGAGGATTAGAGACATTTCCCCGGTTTCCGTTTATCTCGGTCTTTTTGTTAGGTGAAGCAGATTTGCACTTTGGATTAAACCAGCGGGCGATCGGATTTTTACAATCGTTCCACATTCTTTCTATTGCGGATTGTACGCGTGACAGGAGACCGGCAAGAAAGTTAGGGGATGGTGGTTTCGCACCAGAATTCATTTTTATTCCACCTCCGCTGTTTGGAGGTTTTCCAGCACTTCCAGAAGACGTTGAGGCTTTCGTAACGGCGTAACCATTTGCCTTGCAGTACTCTTTGATCGACTGCTTAAATAATGTGATCAATACCGTGCACAAAGACTGAACGTTCACGGTAAATTTCTTACCGAAAGATTTCATAAGACGTTCCATTGTTTTTTGCAAATCAGCAAGACATTTTTCCTGACCGTTGCACACCGTCTGAATGAGCAACCCGGTCTGATCGAGCGTGCCCCCTACTGCGGTGGAACCACACCAAGCCTTTTTTATTGCTTCCCGGTGAGTAGAAGAAAGAAACGATGCGCTATTGAACGTTTGGATACATTGCTCTGTTGCATACTGTTGAACTTCCTGTGGCTGTTGCGGAGAAGTCAGTTGATCCACCACCAAAGCCGATGAAACAACATGGACGAATGCCTTTGCTACTGGACTCACGAACGCTTCGGCTTGGCGTACAGGGAGTTGCGCACTCGTGAGGAGCATCGACAATGCGATGCCGAAACAGGAAAACGTGCGCAACCAATGGTGTGTTCCTTTTGTCATGCGCTTTGTTGCAGGAGGATAAAAGCAGGTTGTCTCATCATGCGAAAGGGATGTTGCATTTTGCACAGGGGACGGATTGTTCGTCGGATGCATGGGGTGTCTTGTCTCCATTCTTATAGGTGATTTGCTAGCAGCTTGTTCGCTTCTTCGTCTTATCCACGGAACAAACGCATTACATACCTCCATTATACAATAAAAAAAAACGATGTCAATGTTTATATTTTCTATGCTAGATTTTTTTGCACAATAATATTTTGTGTAATGATAGTGAAAGAGGTTGCAAAGATCAACACTTCCCCTTACGAGAAGGCGCAGTAGCTTTCAACCAAATAGGCAAAGCAGAACCAAAGGATTTCAGCATAAATGCCAGCAATTGGAAGAAATCCAAGCCCCGGTGGGGGACGTGTCTGTAACGGTGTGCTTCGTAAAACACGCCACAGGCCTGTTCGCCGAAACGCCATCCCTTGCGCACAGACGTCCCCCTATCCGCTGTGGAAGGGGGTTGCGTTTGTCGTTCGAACGTGCAACGTGGTATAATCGCACATAGATTGTTCGAAAGCAGAGAGGTAGGCGTGACCAGATGATTACAGCATCCCAAGTGACCTTGCGTTATGGCAAGCGCGCATTGTTTGAAGAGGTGAACATTTCATTTACTCCAGGGAACTGTTACGGGCTCATCGGGGCGAATGGAGCAGGGAAATCGACATTTTTGAATATTTTGTCCGGCGAAATAGAACCTTCCAAGGGAAGCGTATCCTTGACCCCTGGAGAACGACTTGCCGTGCTCCGCCAAGATCATTTTGCCTATGACGACTGCATCGTCTTGCAGACCGTGATCATGGGACACCGGAAATTATATGAGATCATGGAACAAAAACAAGCGATTTATGCAAAACCAGATTTCTCTGACGCAGATGGGATGAAGGCCGCCGAATTAGAAGGCGAGTTTGCCGAGTTGAACGGGTGGGAAGCAGAATCCGAAGCGGCGGAGCTCCTCATTGGGTTAGGCATACCCGCTACGTTACACGAAAAAACCATGAAAGAGCTCGAAGGCAACGACAAAGTACGCGTCTTGCTTGCCCAAGCGTTATTCGGGCAACCACACGTTTTGTTGCTTGACGAGCCAACCAACCATCTTGACATGCATTCCATTCAGTGGCTCATCCAATTTTTGGGGCGGTTTCGTGGCACGGTGATCGTCGTGTCCCATGATCGCCATTTCCTCAATGAAGTGTGTACGCACATTGCTGACATCGATTTCGGGAAAATACAGCTATACGTTGGAAATTATGATTTTTGGTACGAATCGAGTCAGCTCGCCCAACGACTGATGAAAGAATCCAACCAGAAAAAAGAAGACAAGATCAAAGAACTACAACAATTTATCCAGCGTTTTCAGGCGAACAAATCCAAGTCCAAACAAGCGACCAGCCGCAAAAAGCTGATCGAGAAAATTACGTTAGACGACATTCGGCCGTCCAATCGCAAGTATCCGTACATCCATTTTAAGCCTGAACGCGAGGCGGGGAGACAAATGCTCACCGTCGAAAACTTGACGTATCGGGACGCCGAAGGGATACTTTTGGACAATGTTTCCCTGTCCATCCAAACCGGTGACAAAATTGCCTTTGTCGGCAGTCATCCTACCGCAGTCAATGCCTTTTTGCGTATCGTGACGGGTGAGATTACAGACTACGAAGGGCGATATACATGGGGCGTGACGACGTCACAAGCGTATTTTCCACGAGACAATGCGCGCTTTTTTGAAGGCGTTTCGTTGACATTGGTCGATTGGTTGCGCCAATATTCCAAAGAACAAGACGAAACGTTCATTCGTGGATTTTTGGGGCGCATGTTGTTTTCGGGCGACGAAGCGCTAAAAAAAGCAAGCGTATTGTCTGGGGGCGAAAAAGTACGGTGCATGCTCAGCCGCATGATGTTGTCGGGTGCTAACGTATTGTTATTGGAAGAGCCGACGAACCATCTTGACCTCGAATCGATCACGGCACTCAACAACGGCCTCGTTGATTTTGACGGCACAATTTTGTTTACGTCGCACGACCACCAATTTGTCCAAACGATTGCCAACCGCATTATTGAATTTACGCCGCAGGGGGTCATCGACAAAGTCACGACGTATGATGAATATTTGGCGGATGAACAAATAAAAGCATTGCGACGTGCCTAAAGGAACGAACGGACAAATCTGTCCAATTTGTGAACAATGTCCCAAATAAATTGACAAACCGCCCGTAGATGCATATAGTTTGTGAAAGGGTGTCCTTTTTATTTTTCGCGCGCATTCGCCGCTTGGATTCGTATAAGGGATAGCGTGTTTTTTGCAATGTGCACAGGGTATGTTTATTTTTCGTAAACGAGGAGGGTTGCCCCGATGCGATCTTATTTGAAAACGTTTCGTTTAGTGTTGCTGCTTCTCTTCATTGCTGTGACGAGCACTTCGTGTGCCCTAGAAGCGTCTCCACTTCAACCAAAAGGTGTGCAAGGAAAAGAGCAATTATTCCTGATGTTGTTGTCTTTGGCCATCATGATTCTCGTCGTCATTGTGGTGTATGCGATCGCAGTGTACGTGCTCATTCGTTTTCGGGCACGGCGTGGCGATACGTCCATCCCCAAACAAGTCGAAGGCAGTTATAAGTTGGAGATGATTTGGACGATCATTCCGATTTTGTTGTTGGCGATCTTAGCTGTGCCGACGATTAGCTATTCGTTTAAGCACGATCGAGATGCATCCAATGACCCCAATGCGCTGAAAATCAAAGTGACGGGGCATCAATACTGGTGGGAGTTTTCATACCCTGACCTTGGTGTGCATACGTCGCAAGATTTGGTCATTCCTGTCAACACAACGCTCGCATTTCAATTGACCTCAGTAGATGTCAACCACTCGTTTTGGATTCCAGCCATCGGTGGAAAGAAAGACATGAATGCAGGACAAGTGACAAACTTCATCTTAGAAGCCACAGAGGTTGGCGTGTACAAAGGAAAATGTGCGGAGCTATGCGGTCCATCTCATGCGTTGATGGATTTCAAGGCCGTCGTGCTCAGTGATAAGGATTTTAAGCAATGGGTAGCAAACATGAAAGAACCGCCGACAGTACCAGCAGAGCTGGCCGCAGGGGAAGTCCTCTTTAAGGCAAACTGTATTCAATGTCATGCGATCAACCCCGACGCACAAAGTCCAGTTGCGCCACACCTCAATGGATTTGGCGATCGCACACGGATTGCAGGAATTTTGCCCCACGACATAGACAATCTCAAGGCGTGGATTCGCGACCCGCAAGCGATAAAACCAGCGGCGAACATGCCTGGATTCGGCGAAGGATCTGCTACGCCGTTGAACGAGCAACAAATCGACGATTTGGCGAAATATTTGCTACAGCTCAAATGACGAGGAGGAATCCCGATGGCGAATGCGGTAGCGAGTCATGCCCATTCTGTAAAGCGATATCGTGGGATTATGGATTGGCTCACGACAGTAGATCATAAGAAAATCGGCATAATGTATTTGATTTCAGGCGCATTTTTCTTTATTGTCGGGGGGATCGAAGCGCTATTGATCCGGTTGCAACTCATCGGTCCTCAGATGGACGTGGTGAGTGCACAGACGTACAATGAGCTCATTACGATGCACGGCACAACCATGATATTTTTAGCCGCCATGCCGATTATTTTTGGGTTCATGAATGCGATTGTGCCGTTGCAGATCGGTGCGCGTGATGTTGCGTTTCCGTTCATCAATGCACTGGGATACTGGACGTTTTTGTTCGGCGGTATTTTGCTAAATTTGAGCTGGTTCGTCGGGGAAGTGCCCGATGCAGGATGGACAGCGTATGTCCCTCTGTCGAGTGAACAATTTAGCATTCATCGCGGGGTGGATTTCTTTTTGATGGGGCTACAAATCGCAGGAATCGGGACGCTCATCGGGGGGATTAACTTCCTTGTGACGATCATAAACATGCGTGCCCCAGGGATGACGTACATGCGCCTGCCGATGTTTACGTGGACAGCGTTTATTACATCCGCGCTTATCCTCTTTGCCTTTCCAGCGTTGGCGGTCGGGCTTATCTTGTTGACGTTTGATCGCTTGTTCGAAGGGAATATTTTTGATCCCAATATGGGCGGAAACACCGTCCTTTGGCAACATATTTTTTGGATTTTCGGTCACCCTGAAGTATACATCTTGATCCTACCAGCGTTTGGGATTATTTCCGAAGTCATTCCAACGTTCTCTAAGAAACGCCTGTTCGGATATAGCACGATGGTGTTTGCGATTGTGCTCATTGGGTTTCTCGGTTTCATGGTGTGGGTGCATCACATGTTTACGACAGGACTGGGTCCCGTCGCCAATGCGTTGTTTGCCGTAGCCACGATGCTCATTGCCGTTCCCACAGGCGTGAAAATTTTCAACTGGTTGTTTACGATGTGGGGCGGACAAATCCGCTTCACGACGGCCAATTTATTTGCGATTGGGTTCGTCCCCACGTTTGTGATGGGGGGGGTTACGGGAGTGATGTTGGCCGTACCGCCGGCAGATTTTCAGTTCCACGACAGCTATTTTGTCGTTGCCCATTTTCATTATGTCATCGTAGGAGGCATTGTACTGGGTTTGTTCGCAGGATTGTTTTACTGGTTCCCAAAAATGTTCGGACGATCGCTTCATGAACCTTTAGGAAAGTGGATTTTTTGGCTGTTCATGGTCGGATTTCATCTGACGTTTTTCATTCAACATTTCCTTGGCATGATTGGGATGCCACGTCGTGTATATACGTACTTAGACGAATCCCAAAATCCAGGCTGGGGATGGATGAACGCAGTTTCCACCGTGGGGGCAATGCTCATGGGCGTGGCAACTGTATTGCTGCTCATTAACATTGTCATCACGATGCGCAAACCAAAAAATGCGCTTCCCGATCCGTGGGATGGTGCGGGACGCACGTTAGAATGGACGATTTCATCGCCTGCCCCTGAATACAACTTTGCCCAAACGCCACAAGTGCGCGGCATCGATGCATGGTGGAAAGAAAAAATGGAAGGGAAAACAGCGATGACACCCGCGGAACCACTCGGATCGATTCACATGCCGTCGCCTTCGATATTGCCATTCGTGATGTCGGCGGGTTTGTTTATTGCGGCACTCGGATTTATGTATAGCAATGAATGGAACGGGTATGGTGTGGCGATTGTGGGCCTTGTTATCACATTTATGGCGATGTTTTTCCGTTCCGTCATCGATGACCATGGCTATCATATTGAACCGTCAGAAATGGAGGAAACCTCCCGATGACTACTGTTGCACAGCACACACAAGAACACGAACACGCCCTCGAATATTCCACATTAGAGGGGCGCAACAAAATCCTTGGATTTTGGTTGTTTTTAGGTGGAGAATGCGTATTGTTCGGTACCCTCTTTGCCGCGTATTTGACGTTGCGTAGCAATACGCTGGACGGTCCAACAGGGCAGGAGCTGTTTGATCTCGTTTTGGTGGGGTGGGCGACGTTTATTTTGTTGACGAGCTCGCTGACGAGTGTGTTCGCCATCATGGCACTTCATCGCAAATCAGTACGTTCCACGATGGTTTGGTTGGGCGTCACCGTATTGCTTGGTTTCGGTTTTTTAGGTCTCGAAATATACGAGTTCATTCATTATGTGAATGAAGGGCACAAGTTTTCAACGAGTGCATTTGCAACGTCCTTTTACTCCTTGGTCGGATTTCATGGTGCGCATGTTGCCTTTGGGGTGATATGGATTAGCTTGCTTGTTGTGCAGTTGTGGCGCAAAGGCATCACCGCAGTCACCGCTTCCAAAGTGTATGTCTCCGCATTGTATTGGCACTTTATTGATGTCGTGTGGGTGTTCATCTTTACGCTCGTGTATTTGATGGGGGTATTGGGGGGGTAGGAAAATGAACAAAAACAAAATGAAAAGTAGTATCCCGAAAAGTAGTCTATCGCCTGCGAACGGGCAGCCGATCGTGCACAAAAAAGTACGTCTAGAAGGGCCACGCACCCACTTGGTCGCCTTTGCGTTGTCTATATTGCTCACCGCATTTGCTTTTTTGGCGGTTTCTTATGCGATTGCAGAAGATGCGCACGTCCAACGCTGGTTCGTTGTATTGCTGATTTTGTTCCTTGCGTTATTTCAAGCGGTCGTACAGTTGGCATTTTGGATGCATATGAAAGACAAAGGGCACGGCGTACCTATACTCGGGATCGCCATGGGTTTTTTTGTCGCCCTGACGTGCATCGTAGCCGGTACGGTGTGGTCTTGGCTCTATTGACGGGCGCACGTGCCCGATAAAAGGGGGCGTTCTTCATGATGTTCGATCCGTTTGGGTGGCAGTCATGGTGGAGTCCGTGGTTGCTTACGACAGTACTCGCTTGTGCACTCGTCTATGGTTGGATGATTCGTGCGTTCCACAAAACAAGCGTTCCATTGCGTAAGCAAATCGCGTTCTATGCAGGTCTTATATGTATTTATTTGGGATTAGGAAGTCCGATCGACTTGTATGGACATTTGATGTTTACGTTTCATATGGTGACAATGACATTGACGTTTTTGATCGCCCCGCCGTTGTTGCTTGCTGGACTCACCGAACAAATGGTACAACCGCTGGGGAAATTCAAACTTGTTCGGATGTTTCGCTTTTTGATTCATCCATTGGTGGCGTTAGTCGCTTTTAACGTTGCCTTTTCTCTGTATCATGTTCCGAGTGCGCACGATGCGATCATGGTAAATTATACGTTGCATACTGTGTACTACGGAATTTTGTTTTTCACGGCGGTGCTCATGTGGTTTCCGATTATTTGTCCTGTTGCAAAGCTTGACACCCTCGTGGGCGTTAAAAAAATGGGGTACATTTTTGCAAACAGTGTGTTGTTGATGCCAGCGTGTGCGCTGATCATTTTTGCCAATGAACCACTGTACGCAACGTATACCGACCCACAAATGTGGGCTACGGCGATGGGCTATTGCGTGACGAACATGTCCAAAGAAACGTTGCTGACGTTGTTTTCAGGTCCACAGTCCTTGGCGTGGATCGAACCCTTGACGGATCAACAGTTGGGCGGTGTGATTATGAAACTGACACAAGAATTTGTTTATGGTACAATACTTGTGTATGTGTTTCGGCAGTGGTACCAGCATGAGAATGGCACAGAGCACAATGAGCGTGAGCGATCGCTTGATCCATCTCCCTCGTTGTAGGTTGGGCGTACGGTTGAGTCTGCGCTAAGGGAGTAACGATTCTGATATGATGAAAAAATCTTGCGTTTTTCTAAAAATTTTCTGTGTGACGGCATTGCTGATCCCAGGAGGAACACGTGAAGGTCATGCACAAGCTTCTTTTACGATACCGCAAGCGATCCAACAGTCTGAATGGACACCAGAGCAACTTCCGAATGTGAGTTTGTGGTTAGATGCCTCAGATGAAAATACCGTGACTGTCGATCGTGAGATGCGTATCAGTGAATGGAGAGATAAAAGCCCCTACAAACGACATGCCACCCAAATGAATAAAGAGCGTCAACCGCTATGGCAACGCACCGCACGCGACAACGGATCGTCTCTCCGTTTTGATGGCGTAGACGATGCGTTGTTATTGCCGTCTTTTGCTGGGGGGACGTTGGAATCCCGCACAGATCATCCGCTTGCTGAACAAAAAAAGGCAAATGCGGACGCTACATTTCCCGTGCATCGATTCGGACAATCTGTTTCGCTCAATGCTGCGGGTGACCGTATGGTCATTGGCATGAGTACAGATGAGGGGTTTCCAACGGAGGGAAATCAAAAAAACCGTGGGTACGGTGCGGTGTATTTGTATAGCAAGGAACAAGGGGGGTGGAAATTAGAAGGGGTGATTGGGAAGGGCTATGACAAGTCCGCAAATGCAAAAAATATATCGTTGCCAAACTTGGCGTCGTTTGATAATTTTGGACAATCCGTTGCACTCAATGCAAAGGGAGATCGTCTCGTCGTCGGGGCTCCCCTCGATGATGGAGAAAGTATTGCAGACGAGGGATTTGGGGCAGTATACGTGTTTTCGTTTGCGGATGATTCCTTTAGCGACGGAGAACTCATTTCGACCATCGGCAAAGGGTATAAAGGAAAGCGCAATTTATCCCTCGATTTGGATGCATACGATCGGTTTGGGGTGTCCGTTTCTTGGAACGCAGCGGGCGATCGCTTAGCCGTTGGTGCCGATTTTGATGATGGATTTGACAACAAAACCGCCTCAGCAGGAGCAGTATATTTATTGCACGTGCCCATTGAGGCAGACGAGCCGCCCATTTACGTAGGGAAAATAGGGAAAGGGTATACGGGCATACAAGACATCGAGGTCACGCTCGATGCATACGACAATTTTGGGGCTTCTCTTGCGCTGGACGAAAAAGGAACGTTACTTTTTGTTGGGGCACCCAATGACGATGGCAATGCAAACCAGACCGATGCAACAGGGGCGGTATATGCTATCGATTTTATGACGGCGAACTTCACCAACGGACGAATCGATCACATGATTGGTAGTGGATACACCAAAATACGCGACGTCTCGATGGTGTTAGACGACCAGGATCATTTTGGCGCTGCGATTGCCGTTGGGGCTGAAGCGCGACAACTCGTGGTTGGGGCAACCGACGACGACGGCAAAGCGAATGCAAACGCCTCGGCGGGGGCATTGTACTTGTTTGAAGCGGGCGGTGTGATGAATAAACGGTGGAACCAAGTCGGGATTATCGGGGAAGGGTATGACGGCGCCAATACATATACCATAAAGGGGGCGCGCGGGGCGCGTATCGGACAATCTTTTTCCCTCGATGCCCGTGCGGAACGTCTCGTATTGGGAATATTTGACGGTCGTGTGGATGCGTCTCGCAGTTTCACCAGTGCTGTCTATACGATGGATTTTTTGCCCAATAAGATTACCGCACAAAACAACGAGGACATCATCCGTACTTCGACGCCGCTGACGACGGCAGATCGCCAAAAATTAGAAGGATATTTGGCATACAAACAAAACAAAGTAGCACAACTTCCCGACAATCATCCGTTTCGCAATGCTCCCCCGTTGTCTCTTGCTACGACATCGGCTGCTGCGGTGACGACGATGCATAATGCGCTGATGCAGACGCTGGGCGTGATCCAAGAAGAGCTTAGCAAGCAAAGTTTGACGCCGTCTCAGCGGACGACCGCTTTAGACACTGCGCAAACGTTGTTGCAGTATGCATTGCAAATGACAATGGAAATTGAAGTCAATGCGGGACAAACGCTCCTCTTAAAAACGATTCAAGCGGCGCATCAACTTTTTGAGAAAACGAAAACCCAATTGTGGCATACACAGTCGATCTTGCGTCGCATCGGTGTCGCCTCAGAATACTTGGTCAATGCGCACAATACGATTGCGATCACCGCCAACACGACTGGGCAAGGTGCAGAAGCAGAGATTACACGAGAACATGTGTTGACTATGGAGAGCAAAGCACAACAAGCCGTCAAAACGCGTCAAATGCTTCAAGAAGCGTTTCAAAAAGCGGATATCAAAGACGAGATTGCATTGCGTACCGTGTTCAACGTGATTCCCTCGATTGAAAAGCCAGTGCGATACGACATTACACTCACACCGGCTTTATTTGAGGCGATAAAGCAATTTCGTTCTTCCGAAATTGAAATCGCCACAGAGTTGGCTTCCTTTGTCTTCACTCCTGCGCAACTGTTGACGATGTTTTCGCGGGTAACGGAGGAAGATGCTGTCATACTCTCCATCGAAAAAGGAAAACTGAGTGCGTATGCAAAAAAAGGGCTCAGTCCACTTCAACAGCAGTGGATCGGGAAACTCACAACGGTGTACACCTTGAGTGCAAAACGAAAGTCGGTTCTTCAACCGCTCCCTGAACCGATAGTAGTCCCCAATGAGGCGTTTACATTGCGGTTCCCGTATGCATTGCTAGATGGCGATCGGGCAGATCGCTTAACGGTGATGCAGTTGATGGAAGACGGCACGTTGCAAAATAGGGGGGGCATATACCGCACGCTATTGGGGCACATTTCTGTGCGCATCACCCAGTTTGATCGGTTGTTTATTACACAACTGCATCCCGCATTTTCTGATGTAAATCCAAGTTATTGGGCGCATGAATACATCACTTCTATGGCAGCAAAAGCGTATATTAAGGGGCAGAACAACGGGAAGTTTGAACCCACAGGGTTTGTATCTCGGGCCGAATTAGCCAAAATGATAGCGCTTATCGCCAATTTGCCCCCAGCAAAACAAACGCCTACATTCAAAGACATCAATCCTACCGCATGGTATGCCCCCTATGTGGCCTCTGTCGTGGAGGCAAAGTATATCGGAGGCTATCCAGACGGACGATTTAAGCCAGAAGTTGCCGTCACCCGCGAAGAACTCGTGGCGATTTTAGTGCGGTTGCTCGGGAAACAGTGGGTAGGCGGGATTGACTTTGCGACGTTGTTTTCTGACAGCAATAAAATTGCCCCTTATGCCAAAGGAGCGATTGAAATCGGATTGCGTTCCCAGATGATACAGGGAAGTCGTCAACGACTCCGTCCTAAAGACCGCGTGACGCGCGCCGAAGCCACAAAAATGTTGTATCGCTTGTTTTTAACCTGACGATGATGCCTTGTGTTTGGGCATATGTACGCGGTGTGAGCATGGCGCTTCTGTTGCGCAGTGGGTGTCCTTTGGTGTACGATACGTAGGGTGTATCGTCTATGGGCAAAACAAGAAGTGAATTTTTTTATTTTCTAAGGAGGAATACTGACAGATGATTCAACTCGGGATTAATGGTTTTGGTCGGATTGGTCGTAACGTATTTCGTGCTTCGCTCCAACATCCAGGTGTAAAAGTAGTCGCAATTAACGATTTGACCGATGTGGCAACGCTTGTCCATTTGTTAAAATACGATTCGACACACGGGAAGTTTGACGGGCAAGTCGAAGTTGTGGAGGGGAAACTCGTCGTCAACGGGCACGTCATTCGTGTGTTTTCTGAACGAGATCCTGCCCAAATTGCTTGGTCAGACGCAGGCGTCGATGTGGTCGTGGAATCGACAGGGCGTTTTACCGATCGTGCACATGCGCAAGCGCACTTGGGCAACAACGTGAAAAAAGTCATCATTTCTGCTCCGGCGACGAACGAAGACTTGACGGTCGTCATGGGTGTCAACGAAAGCCAGTACGATGCCGGGACGCATCACGTTTTGTCGAATGCTTCGTGTACCACAAACTGCCTCGCTCCTGTAGCAAAAGTGCTCGACGACACTTTTGGGATCGTCAAAGGGATGATGACAACCATCCATTCGTATACGAACGACCAAGCGGTGCTTGATTTGCCCCACAAAGATTTGCGCCGTGCGCGTGCGGCAGCGGAGAACATCATCCCTTCCACCACGGGGGCTGCCAAAGCGGTGTATCTCGTGTTGCCACAGCTCAAAGGAAAACTCAATGGGATGGCGTTTCGTGTGCCGACGCCGAACGTCTCGATCGTCGATCTCGTCGTAGAAGTAAAACGCAACGTGACCGTCGAAGAAGTCAATCAAGTGTTGGCGACAGCCGCACAAAGCACCCTAAAAGGAATTATGAATTACAGTGCCGAACCGCTCGTGTCGAGTGATTACAATGGAGATGCCGCCTCGAGTACGGTAGATGCGTTATCCACGATGGTCGTCGATGGGAACATGGTCAAAGTCGTAGCATGGTATGACAACGAGTGGGGATATTCCAACCGCGTGCTCGATCTTGCTACATACATCTTAAAATAACATAAAGAAATTCGTGGATGGGAAGGAGTGACAAAATACGTGACGTATCAGAAGAAAAGTATGCGGGATGTACAGTTGCAAGGAAAACGTGTGCTCATTCGGGTGGATTTTAACGTGCCACTGGATGGGGAAACGATCACCGACGATACGCGCATCCGCGAAACGCTTCCGACGATTCAATTGGCGATCGCACAAGGTGCGAAAGTCATCCTCATGAGTCATTTGGGACGCCCAGACGGACAACACGTGCCATCGCTCTCATTGAAACCTGTCGCCGATCATCTTGGCCAATTGCTCCAACGTCCCGTCTTGTGCGCACCAGATACGGTCGGGGAAGCGGTCACGCAACACGTGCACGCCATGCAAAATGGCGACGTACTCTTGTTAGAAAACGTGCGTTTTTATGCCCAAGAAGAAAAAAATGACCCTTCGTTTGCAAAACAGCTCGCTTCTTTAGCGGATGTATTCATCAATGATGCATTTGGTACAGCGCATCGTGCCCACGCCTCGACGGTTGGGGTTGCGGCATTTTTGCCTGCGGTGACGGGGTTGCTCATGGAACGTGAGTTGACGATTTTAGGCAAAGCATTGCACGAACCCGACCGTCCGTTCACGGCGATCGTCGGTGGAGCGAAAGTGAAAGACAAGATCGGAGTGCTCGAACATGTGTTGACGATCGCAGACCATGTGATGATCGGAGGCGGGTTGTCGTATACGTTTCTAAAAGCACAAGGATACGAAATTGGAAAGTCCCTCGTGGATGTGAGCAAGCTAGACGTTGCGTTGCATTTGTTAGACAAGGCAAAACAACATAACGTTTTTTTTCATATGCCGGTGGATATCGTAATTTGTGATCGGTTTGGTGCAGATGCAACGACGCAAGTCGTAGATGTGCAAGCGATCAAGCCGGATTGGGAAGGCATTGATATCGGCCCCAAAACACGTGCACAGTATGCGGACGTGATTGCCAAATCAAAACTCGTGGTGTGGAACGGGCCGTTGGGTGTGTTTGAGATAGAACCATTTTCCCATGGGACGCGGGAAATTGCGCAGGCGTGTGCGACAACAAATGCGTACACGATCATCGGGGGCGGAGACTCTGCCGCGGCCGTAGAAAAGTTTGGGTTGGCTTCCAAAATGGACCACATGTCCACAGGGGGAGGGGCATCCCTCGAATTCATGGAAGGCAAACAATTGCCTGGTGTCGTGGCACTGCTCGAACGAGACGCAGTCATCTCGTAGTGTGCGTAACGCCAAGACGGTGTGATTCTCCCTCAATGTGCGAAAGGTGTGAATTTGTATGACCCGCAGTAAGATTGTGAGTGCCAACTGGAAAATGAACAAAACAGTAGCCCAAGCGTTGGCGTGGTTCGATACGATCCAACAACATAACCTAGGGGATGCGCAGGTGCAACAAATTGTTTGTGTGCCGTATGTATGCCTGCCTGCATTGACACAAGTTGCACAAAGTCACCAAAACATCGCAATCGCTGCGCAGAACGTCGCAGAGCAAGGTAGTGGGGCGTATACGGGAGAAGTGAGTGCGGAGATGTTGCAACATCTCGGGGTGAGCCATGCGATCGTCGGGCACTCCGAGCGCCGTGCGTTGTACCACGAGACGGATGAGACGTGTGCCAATAAAGCCGTTCAAGCGTTAAAACATGAGATTTCCCCTATTTTTTGTGTCGGAGAGACGCTCGAACAAAAGCAAGCAGATGAAACGCAAGCTGTCATTCGGCGACAACTCGATGCGCTCGTCAAAGCAGTGGCACAATCGTCGATGGTGAACAAGGCACATATGATTTTTGCATACGAACCGGTCTGGGCGATCGGAACAGGACGCAATGCAACCCCAGAAGATGCCGTGACGACGATTGCTTTCTTGCGTGAGGTACTTGCACAGGCGTGGTCGCCTGCCGAGGCCGATGCGGTGCATATTTTGTACGGGGGTAGCGTCAATGCAGATAACCTCACATCTTATGTCAACAATGTGCATGTTGATGGGGTCCTTGTCGGGGGCGCCTCGCTCGATGCCTTGTCTTATGTGCGTCTCGTGTCCCACATGCAAGCGGTAGTAAGCGCATGAGTACACGTCGGAAACCCGTCGCACTGCTCATCTTGGATGGGTTTGGTTTGCGTCAAGAAACACAAGGGAATGCAGTTGCACAGGCATACAAACCACAGTTTGATCGCCTGTGGCAAACGTATCCACATACGACATTGACAGCGAGTGGCGAAACGGTGGGGTTGCCAGAAGGACAGATGGGCAACTCCGAAGTTGGTCATCTCAACATCGGCGCTGGGCGCATCGTATACCAAGATTTGACGCGTATCACAAAATCAATCCAAGACGGGCAATTTATGCACAATGAGACGTTTATTCGTGCGATGCAATACGCCTTGACACATCGTCGCAAGTTGCATTTGTATGGCTTGTTGTCTGATGGTGGCGTGCACAGCCACTTGAGTCATCTTTTTGCATTATTAGATTTAGCCAAAGCACAGCAACTGACGGAAGTATATTTGCACATATTTTTAGATGGGCGCGATGTGGCTCCGTTGAGTGCGATGCAATATTTGACCCCGTTACGGGAGAAGATGGCACAAACTGGGATTGGTAAGATTGCTACGGTGCAAGGGCGTTTTTATGCCATGGATCGTGACCAGCGCTGGGAACGTACAGAAAAAGCGTATCGGGCAATGGTGTACGGTGAAGGACCACAGTATACCGACCCCCACGAAGCACTCGAACAATCTTATGCCCGTTCGGTATTCGATGAATTTGTGATGCCTACCGTGATAGTGGGGACAGACGGAAAGCCCGTCGGCTTGGTGGAGTCTGGGGATGCGATTATTTTTTTCAACTTCCGACCGGATCGGGCGATCCAGCTGGCACAAGTATTCACGAATGACGATTTTCGTGGATTTGATCGTGGCCCAAAGCAACCCAAAGATGTGTATTTTGTTTGTCTTACTTTGTTTAGTGAAACTGTCGGTGGGTATGTGGCATACACGCCAAAAAAACTAGACAATACGCTTGGCGAAGTCATTGCCCAGCACGGTTTGACACAATTGCGCATTGCGGAGACGGAAAAATATCCCCACGTGACGTTCTTTTTTAGTGGGGGGAGAGATGTCGCTTTGCCTGGGGAGACACGCGTCCTTATCCCTTCGCCAAAAGTGGATACATATGACTTGGCCCCAGAGATGAGTGCGTACGAGATCGCCAATGCGTGTGTCCAAGAAATCGAAACAGGAAAACACGACGTGATTATTTTAAATTTTGCCAACCCCGATATGGTCGGACATTCAGGGCTTCTAGAGCCGACGATCCAAGCGGTAGAGGCGACTGACACCTGTTTAGGACAAGTCGTCGATGCCATTTTGGCGCAAGGGGGCGTTGCGATCATTACGGCGGATCACGGCAATGCTGATTGTGTGACGAATGCAGACGGGAGTCGCCATACCGCGCATACGACGAGCAAAGTGCCCTGCATCGTGACAACGCATGACGTGCATTTGCGGGATGACGGCATCTTGGCGGACATTGCCCCCACATTGTTGGCGTTGCTAGACATTGCCCCCCCAGCAGACATGACAGGGAGCACCTTGATACGCATGCCACACGAAAAGTAGGATGCCCCTTTCCAGAGGGGTTCCGTGCACGTTGCGTCGCACAGCAAGCAGATGAGTTCACGTCCGGTGTTTGATGTACAGCACAGCAATGCGCATCACGTTTTCAACCCATATCCCTTATGCGTTTCGTATGGGGCGCACAAAATAATATAGAAATGAAGGAGGAAATCCGATGACGATTATTACAGACGTATACGCAAGAGAAGTGTTGGATTCCCGCGGAAACCCTACGATCGAAGTGGAAGTACAGCTTGAATCAGGAGGATTTGGCTCTGCGATTGTACCGTCTGGGGCATCCACAGGAGCGCACGAAGCCGTCGAGTTGCGCGACAACGACAAAGGACGTTACATGGGCAAAGGCGTGTTGGCTGCCGTCCAAAATGTTAATGAAATCATCGCCCCCGAAATCATCGGACTAGACGCGCTGGATCAAGTCGCTGTCGATCAACTGCTCATCGCACTTGACGGCACGACGAACAAAGGAAAACTTGGCGCCAATGCGATCTTGGCGGTGTCTATGGCGGTCGCACATGCAGCGGCAAATGCGCTGAGCATACCGTTGTTCCGCTATCTTGGGGGAACGAACGCCAAAGTATTGCCCGTACCGATGATGAACATTCTCAATGGCGGAGCGCATGCGGACAACAACATCGATGTGCAAGAGTTTATGGTCATTCCTGTGGGAGCAACCTCCTTTTCAGAAGCGTTGCGGGCAGGTACAGAAGTATTCCATCATCTTAAAGCCGTGCTCAAAGCACGTAATTTGAATACGGCTGTTGGGGATGAAGGAGGCTTTGCACCCAGCTTGGCTTCCAATGAAGAGGCAATTGTTACGATTTTGACGGCCATTGAGCGTGCAGGGTACGTACCAGGGAAAGACATGTTTATTGGGATGGACGTCGCTTCAACAGAGTTCTACAAAGATGGAGCATATCATTTGGAAGGCGAAGGAAAAACGTATACGTCAGCGCAATTTGTAGCATTATTGGCTTCTTGGGTAGAGAAGTACCCGATTTTGTCTATCGAGGATGGCTGTGCCGAAGACGATTGGGCAGGGTGGAAGTTGTTGACCGAAAAAGTAGGGGAACGCGTCCAACTTGTGGGCGATGATTTGTTCGTGACGAACACAACGCGTCTAGCCGAAGGAATCGACCAGCACATCGGAAATTCTATTCTCGTCAAAGTAAATCAGATTGGGACGCTCACACAGACATTCGATGCGATCGAAATGGCGCAACGCGCAAAGTATACCGCGGTCATCTCACACCGCTCAGGGGAAAGCGAAGATGCTACGATCGCCGACCTTGCGGTGGCGACGAATGCAGGACAAATAAAAACAGGGGCACCTTCTCGGACGGATCGGGTGGCAAAATACAATCAGTTGTTGCGCATCGAGGACCAGCTGGGGGATGCAGCCATTTATGCAGGGCGGGCGGCTTTCCCATTCTTGCGGTAAGTGAGTCACGTGTAGTATACTCTTTATTATGAGGGAAGAGGAGGTGAGCGCCTTTGTTCTGGACATCGGTGGCATTTTGGGAGCCATTCACGAAGATTGCATTGGTCGTCGTCTCACTGGTGTTGATCGTCGTGGTTTTGTTGCAAAAAGGGAAAAGTGCGGGGCTTTCTGGTGCGATTACGGGGGGTGCGGAGCACTTATTCGGAAAGACGAAAGCCAGAGGACTCGACCTTGTGCTCCAATGGGTGACGATCGTTTTAGCAACATTGTTTTTTGTCTTGACCGTTGTCGTCGGATACATTATCGCGGGATGATGAGGGAAAGATAATACGCATACGAGGGCAGGGGGAGTCGTCATTCCTCCTGTCTTCATTTTTATATCTCCCGCCGATCTACACGAATCACTTAGTGAAAACATAGCCATAGCTACAGAAGGCCAACTTTTGCGGGAAAGAAAATGGGTTTTTAACCGTAAAAAAAAGGCGTATCCTGTCCGCACGGGGGATATGGTTTGAAATCGTGATACGTACGAGGACGCAACACGAGAAGGGACACGATGAAAATGAACACGAACAAAAGCGAAGGAGTGCGACAGGCGTTACTTTCCCACATCGCCCATGAAGCGTATACCCCTCAGACGGTACAACAGCTGGCGACTACACTGGGGGTATGTGATGTCCCTGCCTATAAAACGATGGTGCGCGCGCTCGTCTCCTTAGAGGAGGAAGGTGTCATTTTGCGTAACAAGCACGATGCATACCGGCTTGCCACGCCTCCCCCGTTGCATCAAACAGGAAAGCTTACGGTACATCCAAAAGGATTTGGGTTCGTCGTCTCTGCGCATTACGATGCCGATGTGTACGTTCATGCCAAAGATTTTAACGGTGCACTCCACGGAGATACCGTAGAAGTGTTGCTTCACCCCCCGAGCAGTGGGACCCTGCGGCCAGTGGGGAAAGTAGAGGGTGTCGTGCGTCGTATCGTACAACGGCATCAGACAAAATTGATCGGAACGTTTACAGAAATTGCGTCTGCGCAGGGACGCCCTTCCTTTGACAGTCCGTCGCCCTTTGCGGAATACGCCTGCATCATCCCTGACGACAAACGGGTTCTGTACCCGATATACGTGGCGCTACACGACCGTCATGGGGCGATACACGGGCAAAAAGTGCTGGCGACGATCGTGGGCTATCCCGAGGGTCCCCAACCATCGATCATCGTGCGTGTGCGTGAAGTTTTAGGACACAAAGACGATGTCGGGATAGAAGCCCTTTCCATTCGCAAAAGTTTTGATTTGCCTGAGCATTTTCCACCAGACGTCGTAGCCGAAGCCGCACAAGCTTCCCAAACGGTCACCGAAGCGCAATGCATCGATCGCCGTGATCTACGCGCCATACAGACGATTACAATCGACGGAGAAGATGCCAAAGATTTGGACGATGCCGTGCATGTTGTCCCATTAGCGTCGGGGCTTATGCGCTTGGGCGTGCATATCGCCGATGTGGGGTACTATGTTCCCGAGGGAAGTGCGGTCGATCGCGAGGCGTATGCACGGGGGACCTCGACGTACTTGGCGGATCGGGTCATTCCGATGTTGCCCCCCGCCTTGTCCAATGGGATTTGTTCCTTGCACCCACACGTAGACCGACTGACGATCACGTGCGAAATGGATATCGACGACCAAGGGGAAGTCGTGGCGTATGCGTTGTATCCTTCGCTCATTCGTACCGTGGAACGCATGACCTATCCAGATGTGCGTTTACTCGTTGAAAGCGAGGACGAGCGTGCAGACGATGCACAGTACGACCCTGCGAAAAAAGAAGCGTTGGCACAGCGGTACGCCCCGCTTTTGTCACAGTTGGCGTGGATGAAGCAGTTGGCATTGCAGTTGCGTGCAAAGCGCATGCGCCGGGGGGCAATCGATTTTAACTTTCCAGAAGCGAAGATTACCGTCGACGACAAAGGGAATCCGGTGCACATTGCCAAACGGATGCAAACGATTGCCGAATCCATCATCGAGGAGTTTATGCTCGCTGCAAACGAAACCGTTGCCAAGGCGGTACAGTCGCTGGCGTGTCCGTTTATGTACCGCATCCACGAACGCCCGAGCGGAGAAAAATTCGAGCAATTTCTCACGTTGTTGCAGGCATACGGATACACGTTAAAATTTAGAGGAGATGTCCTTTCTCCGCAAGCGTTCCAACATGTTTTACAGCAAATAAAAGGGACACGTGCCGAGGCGGCCATCTCCAAAATCATGCTTCGTTCGATGAAACAAGCACGCTATGCGCACGAACCGCTCGGACATTTTGGGCTTGCCACCACGTATTATGCGCACTTTACATCGCCCATTCGGCGTTATCCCGACCTTGTGGTCCATCGCATCCTTCGGCAAGCGTTCTTTGCACCTACTCAGCTAGAACCACACGTGTGGGAGGCGCTCGCCTCGCGCATGGGGGAGATCGCCGAACATTGTTCGCAATGCGAACGCCGTGCGGTGGATGCCGAACGGGAGATAGAGGCATTGAAAAAAGCCCAATACATGAATCAATACGTTGGGGAGACGTTCGAGGGGAAAATTTCTTCGATTGCCCCGTTTGGTTTTTTTGTGGAATTAGACAACACGGTGGAGGGGCTCGTGCGATTAAGCGACATGCGGGATGACTATTATGAGCTCGATGAGCGACAAATGGTGCTCGTCGGTACTCGGACGGGAAAAACGTTACGCATCGGAGACATCGCCACAGTACAAGTCGCCCGCGTATCGATTCCCGAGCGGACGATCGATTTTACATGGGTGCAAACGGGACAAACCGCAGCCGGACACCGCCCGCCAAAAAAGAAAAGTAAACATAAGGGGAAGCGCCGAGAAAACCAAGGTACAAAAAACAAAAACCCGAAGAAAGACAAGCGTGCTAAGGTTCTGTCCCCCAAAAAGCCCAAGAAAAAGGCGATAAAAACGAAACCACAAAAACAACAAAAATCCGGAAAATCCCCGATCAAAAGCAAGGAGCTGAGTTTAACATGACCACCAAAAAGGGCGAAAGCAAAGTGTTGGCGCACAATCGCAAGTCGTCTTATGATTACACGATCGAGGAGCACTTTGAAGCGGGTATCGTCTTGACGGGGACAGAAATCAAGTCGATGCGCGCAGGGAAGGCGACGATTGGGGATAGCTTTGCGACCATCCGCCAAGGGGAAGCATTTTTACACAACATGCACATCGCCCCGTTTTTGCAAGGGAATCGGTTCAATCCATCCGATCCCACGCGGACGCGCAAGTTGCTGCTGCACAAACGAGAAATCGTGAAGTTGATCGGCTGGACCAAGCAACAAGGGTACACGCTCGTGCCGTTGAAAGTGTACATCAAAGGGGGGTACGCCAAAGTGCTCATCGGGCTCGCCAAGGGCAAGAAAAATTATGATAAACGGGAAGCCCTTGCCAAAAAAGATGCGCAGCGCGACATGCAGCGGGCGTTAAAGGAAAGGCAAAAAGTAGCAAGATAAGACAGGGTGACCCAATCCCTCGTAGAGAAAAAAGCACAAACCATCTGTACAATGCTCGCCTGTTTCATGCAAAAGGGACAGAAAATGGCATCTCGTCTGGTGTAGCCTTTGGGGGTCACCCGTGATATAATGGATATCCACAAGGGGGCGTTTATGGATTCGACGGGGATCGTTTGAGCATCGGTAGCGGGTAGTGGGGTTGCGACCGCTTTATCCACGCAAAAGCCGTTTAAATGGCAAAGCACAACCTTCTTACGCACTAGCAGCCTAAACACCTGCATGCGTGCTTCTCCCTTCCATCGCCCATGTGGCAGGATAGAGGCTCATCTCAGTGGGATACGCGCGTTTACCTCCGCCTGAGGTGAATGCGAAGAAGAAAATCAGGCTGACCGTAGCGGATAGCCGGTGCCAGGGCGCTCTCTACGGTGACATCAAAACTGGGACTACACCCGTAGACATCGATGTGGCAAGGTTTTCGGACAGGGGTTCGACTCCCCTCGCCTCCATAAAAAAGCAATACCCCCAAATGACTTGTATGAGTGCATTGGGGGTATTTTTTCGATAAAAATAGAGATATGATACGAAACACGGATTAAAAACGTCCCTACAAAGAGTTCCATTTTATAATAAATCACTGTGCTTTTTAACCCAAGAGATTCCTGTATTCAATCGGTGTTTCGTATTACGCATGAGCAGGCGATAGCGATCGTGCTGGCATTCTTGTTCGGAATATACAGCAAAGCGACACGCCTTTAAAAATGCGACTTTTTGGTTTTTTGTCAGCGCGCATACGCTTCCCAATCACCACACCAAAAACGATTTCATACCACAGCGAGGGCTTGACCTAATATGTTTATCAAATCATTCCAATGCATGAATGAAGAAAGGAGTTTAAATCTGTGAGATTTTTTGAAGAAAGCGAATTATTGGAGCTAAAAAAATCAACATCCGAGCTGAAAGAAGCCGTCATTAGCATTGTGGCAATCCTAAACAAACATGCAGCAGGAGAACTTTACTTTGGTATAAAAAACGATGGAACTCCTGTTGGGCAGGAAGTTTCAGATAAAACTTTGCGTGACATCAGTCGTTCTATTGGCGATCATATAGAACCTAGAATATACCCTGTCATCACTGCGGTAAAGCTTGGTGATAAATCGTGTATCCGCATTCAGTTTGAAGGGGATGAAGCGCCATATTTTGCATTTGGTCGCGCGTATATTCGTGTAGCTGATGAAGACAGGCAGCTTACATCAAAAGAGCTTCAGAAAATCATGGTGACGAAGGTGCAAAACGCAGTCCCTTGGGATGCAGAAGCACCGGAGAACAATCCGTACTCCATCGATGATATCGATGTGAGAACAATGAAAGCATTTATTGAGCGAGCGAATACAGTGGGGAGAATAGATTTTCCATTTACGAATAAAATCGACATATTAAAAAAACTAAAACTCTTGTCTGGAGGTTTGTTGACGAATGCTGCCGATGCATTATTTGGCACTGGAACAGTAGACTTACAAATGGCGGTGTTTGCAGGAGTAGAAAAATTGACATTTATTGATATTAAGCGTGAAAGTGGTAACGTATTCACCCTCATTGATGCAGCCGAGTTGTACATCAAGAACATGATAAAATGGCGGGTTAAATTTGGGAAAATGCAACGCGAAGAAATCCCTGAAATCCCAGTCGAAGCGATCCGTGAAGCCATCGTCAACTCTTTTGCTCACAGGGATTACAGAAATAACAAAGGCAATGAAGTCGCAATTTTCAAGGACAGGATAGAAATATACAATCCAGGCGATTTCCCTGAGGGCTACACGCCAGATGACTTTATAAAAGGGGAAGAACGTTCAATTCTTAGAAATAAACGCATTGCACAGACATTGTATTTCTCAAAGGATATTGAAAGCTGGGGTTCGGGCATCAAGCGGATTCATACAATTTGTAAAGAAAATGGCGTCAAGGTTGAGTTTAAGATTTTGAAATCCGGCTTTGTTGTGGTGTTTTATAGACCTGATTTTGAAGAAGGCACGAGATAAGAAAAGCCGACTTCAAATGCCCTACAAAAAAACCTATAAAAATTTGAGAAATTTCAATTGACCGATTTACAGATGAAGATGCTAAGCGAAGTGACTGAAAATTCAAAAATAACGAAAAAGCAACGCGCATCCATTGTTGGAATGCATGATAAAAATATACGGAACAACGTAAGCGTCAAATCATCTTCGCTCCATTCCAAAGGGTTTTTGGCATCCGCTCCCCGACAACAAGGTTCTGCGGTCGTTTGTAAACATCTCCTATGCCTACCTCATACTAATTCCAAACAAACATATAGATACAATAACGTGCGTGTGATACAAAGAATATGCTGTAGCGCTGAGAAAAGAAATGCAAAAACGAAGAAAAATGTGAACGCATACAAACGGTTAGAAGTAGTCGCATATCGTGGCGAGGGAAAGAGGAACAAAAGAATTGTCACGTTGACAGAATATAACGCCGATGATGTGGAAATGTTGGCAAAGAAATCGGTTACCGGCGGGATACACGATCAAAAGTATTACAGGGTGAGACTGGAATTTTATCGATGTTTTAGTTTGGAATTAGTATCACGCCGTGGGAGATAAACGGGAAAATGACGGCGCAGAGGAAGGACGTCTGCCCGATACGGATATAGGGAACGCTGCAAGAGGCGGACGCGTAAACGCGCAACACGTTGCAAGAATTTGAAAAATGTAGACAGTAACGGCACAATTGGAGGTACAAGCATGAGAGACAAAATGGTTCCGAAAGGCAACGACGGCGAGGCGTTTGACGAGGTCATCGCCATCATGGAAGACGCCCGCAAGAATGCGTTCTGCGCCGGCAATCGGGAACTTATCCATATGTACTGGCACATCGGTGATACGAATTCCAAAAATAGGGTATTGAGCCATTTCGTTATTCCTTCCGTTGAATGAAATATTGTAAAACTTCATTACTAATCCTAAAACCTGAATGAATGCAGGGGTTCTATAGGTTTAAAATTTATTTTACTTCTCAATAAAATCAACCCTTTTTCATCGGTTTTTTAATTTGTTTTTAGTAAAACGGAAGACTTCGAAACTGGTTCCCTTTATTTTCGGCGATCTGATTTTACACCATTATACGGACTCAACTCTTGGCGCTTACGTAGCATCGGGCGCACCGTGGTTGTTCATGCGCAAACGATGGTGTGAACTTACAGCATAGAATATTATTTTTTTATTATTGTATTGACTTTTATCGTATGTTCATAGTACAATAGAACTATGAACATACATACGAATTTCCCCGATCAATATGATGCGAGCGAAGCGCAAATCATCGAACAATTACGTGCTCGAGTGGCGCAGCTTAAACAAGAACAAGACGCTCTTCTTGCTCTTGTCGCAAAGAAAGAAAGGTTAGCGGCAGAGCTTCGCCTGAATCAGAAACGTCGTTCAAAAAAAACGGCGTCCCAACAACAAGAGTTTCAATTCATCTTCAACGAAGCAGAGAAGCGGTCATCTGTTGTTCCTCCTGAAATCCAATAAAACCAAAAAGAAACATGCAATTATTCTTTCCAAAGCATCACGGAAGGGATATTTCTGTGTTTCTCAACCTTCCTCATTTGACATTCTCAAGGGCATCTCTATAAACCACTTCATCATCATAAACATGAGCAAAAAAGAGTGTGTTTACCATAGGGTGATTTTTTAACAAGCAGGTTTATAGAAGTGTCCTCAATCCAATGTCAACAGGTTAAGCGGATGAATCGGTGATGATAGGTTCTTTTTGGGAGCGTCAAGATTTTTTCGAATTCCCGTCTATTTGCAACATTTTTCAGGGAAGTTCTTAACTTGTTTACATTTATTTTCAATTGCTACAATTTCTTTGTATCAGGTGTATAAGCCACCTTTAATTCCACCGCTTCGCTTTCGTACAACCGCATAATACGCACTTCTACGAACAGTTGCTACCTTATCACACCTCGATTGTATCGCTCAAAGGGCAGAAAAAAAGAGGAAGCTGAATCCGAGTCTACGGATAAAACTATTTTTTTGGCAATCATGGTGAAGCGTGTAGTGCTTAGAAGGTGCATCTGAATTTCTGTAGCATCCGCAACGGTTTAGGAGACAGATGCACATCGCAACGCCGTCGGCTTGGAAGTGTATCGATTTTTTGTATACTGGGACAACACACACATATGCATTCGCAACCGTATCGCGCAACGTTCACGTGAAAATGAAGGCCGTTCCAAGAGTGGGGCATTTGAGACGAGCCGCGTTCCAAGTACAATGAATAAAACCCCCCGCAAAAAGCGATAGAAGAAGTCGCGTTCGGCATCGACCCGCGCATTTGCCAACCCCCCTTGAAACTATTATAATGTATGTATTATTTGGGTGCTATTTTTCAGGATGCGGGAAAATGTGTTTTTTCTCGAGGAGAGACGATCGACATTCACCCGTATCTTCCGTCGCCATACCCACAACATGCGATAGTTTACTCAAAAGAAGGGGAAGTCATGATTTCAGAAGAAGAAATAGCGGAATGGGCGTACGACCACCACGTGTACCAAAAAGGGGTGGAATATTATCACTGGGGCAGAGTTTCCAATGTGCAGTACGACAAAGAACGTGCCAAATTCACGGCGAAAGTGCAGGGAAAGCATCCGTATCGCGTCACCATTTATTTGGATCATGATGGGAATGGTGGGTATGGTGATATCGAAGAAGCCGAAGTCATATCTGTCGAATGCACGTGTCCTGCGTTCATAAAATACGATGGCGCTTGCAAACATATCGTGGCGACATTGAAAACAATCCAGGGGAATGGGGGGAGCGATGCGATGCCAGACGATGGAAAGTCGATGAGCCAAAGTACGAAAGAGCTGTTTGCATATTTTAACCAAGTGAGCCTTGCCTCGGATTTGCCCGCAGCGGAAGACGCCGATGCGAAAACAAAAATCATTCCCACGTATCATTTTTCCATTCATTATGGAAAAAAACGCAATTGGATTGAGTTTACCATCGGAAAAGAACGGTCGTATTCGATGAAAAGTATCAGAGCTTTCGTGCGGGCGCTCGAAAACGAAAGTACGATAAAATACGGGAAATTATACGAGTTTGATGCGGCGACTGATGTGTTTGATGCGCATTCCGAAAAATGGGTTTCATTTTTAAAAAATGTGTACGAGGACGAGCAAAATCATGCGTCGTGGGGATCGAGTTATAGCTACGGCTCCGTCATGGACGAAAAACGCTTAAAATTATCCCAGACGAACATTAAGTTTTTTATGGAATCGATGCAAGGGGAACCGTTCGACATGGTGATTAACGAAATAAAAATAAAAAATGTAAAAGTCGTGACGCAACGGCCCAGCTTCAACCTTCGCGTGACGGCGACGGAGCGTGCCTACAAAGTCGCTTTGGATTTAGAAGACGACGTATATTTTGCATTGGACAACAATTTTGAATATTTGTATCACAAAAACAACGTGTACCATGTCGACAAACAGTTTGCGCATTGCATCGCTCCGTGGATGAAATGTTTTGCCGAAAACCGCAAACCAGAAGTGACTATCCCTCAGGCGCAGTTTCAAGAATTTCTGGCGATTGTCGTGCCGATTGTCCAACAAGTGGTCAATGTCCACATGGATGAGAAGATAACCGTTGATTTTTATAGTGAAGCGTTACAAATTCAGCTGTATTTGGATAAACTAGGCGACGGCGTCGTGGCGCGCATATGCTTTCAATATGGGGCGTTTGAGATCAATCCTTGCATCGAAACGCAATCGGAAATGCATCTCGAGAATAAGAAATTGTTGCGCAATACTCGGGAAGAAAATCGATTTTTCCATCTGCTAAAAAAGTATGGTTTTATCATGCGGAAAGATGAGATGGTGTTGACCGGCGAGGAGCAAGTGTACGAATTTATTACCCGAGGACTTCCCGAATTACAGGCGTTATCCCAAATTTTCTATTCCGAAGGATTTCAGTCGATTGGCTTAAAATCGATCGGCAAAGTGAGTGCAGGTGTAAAGGTCAATACAGGAACGGGATTGTTGGAATTTAACATGCAACACGAAGAAATCAACAAGCAGGAGCTTCTCGAGCTTCTCTCCTCCTACCGCGTAAAACGAAAATACCACCGGCTAAAATCAGGGCAGTTTATCTCGCTCGACACGCCAGAGTTTACGTCGATGGCAGAGTTGATCGATCAATTGCAGATCGCAGACGACGACTTGTTGCACAATGTGATCGAACTGCCCAAGTATCGTGCGATGTACATTGACAGCCTCGTGCGTGAAAAAGCAGGCTTTCACATTGAGCGCAGCAGCAATTTCAAGAAAATGGTGCAAGACATCAGCGAGCCCGAGGACATGGAGTTTGACATCCCCGCAGGCATTCAGGGCAAACTGCGCGATTACCAAAAAAAGGGGTTCAAATGGCTCAAAACACTCGCCCACTATGGCTTTGGAGGCATTCTTGCCGACGATATGGGGCTGGGGAAGACGCTCCAAGTGATCACCTTTGTAAAATCGGAAAACGAGCAAGTGAAAATGCCTTGTCTCGTCGTCGCGCCGACGTCGCTCGTATACAACTGGCAAGAAGAAGTGCGCAAGTTTGCGCCAGATTTGCACGTCGTGGTCATCTCAGGTGCGCAATCAGATCGGCGGGAGCGTTTTCCCGAGATGCAACAGGCGGATTTGGTCGTCACTTCTTATGGCATGATCAAACGCGACATTGCCTTGTACGAAGACGTGACGTTTCGCTATTGTTTTATTGACGAAGCGCAACAAATCAAAAACCACAATACCCAAAATGCAAAAGCTGTCAAACAAATTCGCGCCACGGGGTATTTTGCCTTGACGGGTACGCCCGTAGAAAATACGCTGACAGAGCTGTGGTCCATCTTTGATTTTATTATGCCAGGGTACTTGTTGTCCCACCATAAATTCGCGCGACGGTTTGAAACGCCGATCGTCAAATCTAACGACGCCGAGGCGCTCAAAGAGCTGGGCAGGCATATTAAGCCGTTTATTATGCGTCGCATGAAAAAAGACGTACTCAAAGAATTGCCTGACAAAATCGAAAGCAAAATGATGGTAGAAATGACGACGGAGCAACACAAACTGTATATGGGATATTTACTAAAGGCAAAGAAAGAATTTGAGACAGAAATGCTAGAAAACGGCTTTGAAAACAGTCGCATTAAAATTTTGTCTATCCTCACGCGACTGCGCCAGCTGTGCTGTCATCCGAGTTTGTTTATCGAGAATTATACGGGTGGGAGTGGCAAGTTAGAAATGCTCATGGAGCTGTTGCATGATGCGATCGACGGTGGCCATCGCGTCCTCGTATTTTCGCAATTCACGAGTATGTTGGCGCTCATCCGCCAAGCGCTCGAAACGCAGAAAATAGAATACTTTTATTTGGATGGGGGCACATCGGCGGAAGAACGGATGCAACGCGTCCAAGCGTTTAATGAAGGGGATAAAGCCGTTTTTCTCATTTCCTTAAAAGCGGGGGGCACGGGGTTGAATCTCACGGGGGCGGACATGGTCATTCATGTCGACCCGTGGTGGAACCCCGCAGTAGAAGATCAGGCGACAGACCGTGCGTATCGCATGGGGCAAAAAAAAGCCGTGCAAGTGTTCAAACTGATCACCAAAGATACGATCGAAGACAAAATATTTGGACTGCAACAAAAGAAAAAAGAACTCATCGATGCGATCATCAAGCCTGGGGAAAACTTCCTCTCAAAAATGACAGAGGCAGAAATTCGCAAACTTTTTGAGATTACGCAGGAATAACCAACGAAATGCAAGGGGAAACGAGCTGTGTTTTTTAGACGGTGCCTTTTTGCGAAGGGTGCGATGGAAAAAAGACGGTTGATGCGGTATAATAAGTGGGCGGAAGGAACGACATTCCAACACGAGGCACATGCAATGGAAAACACCGAATATCCGTCGAAGGGCGGTGGGGGAATATGGCAGAGATTACGTTTAAGATCGAGCAACATATCGGCAGTTTGTCCCAGTCGGCAAAAGGGTGGTCCAAAGAGCTCAATCTGGTCAGTTGGAACGACAAAGAACCCAAATACGATTTGCGGGATTGGGATGCGACGCACAGCAAGATGGGCAAGGGCATTACGTTGTCACGGGAAGAAGTAAAGCAACTACGGGACATCCTAAATCAGCTGGACGTAGGATAGTGAAACGTTCCCTTAGGTTTGCGCATGCGTGCAAGACGACATTACATGCACTGAGGTGCCAATAGGCGATGATGCAGCGACTGCAAGCCCTTGTCGACCGCTATGAAAAAGTGAGCGAATTGTTGTGTGACCCCGCCTTGTCCAACCAAGCGGATAAGCTACGTACGTACGGCAAAGAGCAAGCAGAATTGCAAGACGTGTACGAGGCGTACCAACAACACCAACGTTTGTTGCAGCAGTTTGATGAAGTACGTCATTTGTTGGAAGAACGGTTGGATGAAGAAATGGCGCTTCTTGTGAAAGCAGAATATGCCGATTTGAAAGTACAACTCGAACAAAGTGAGCAGCAGCTCGTGCAGTTGCTCCTCCCCAAAGATCCCAACGACAACAAAGATGTCATCGTAGAAATTCGCGGGGCAGCCGGGGGAGAAGAAGCGGCATTATTTGCCGCGGTGTTGTACCGCATGTACACAAAATATGCAGATGCACAAGGCTGGCGCGTACAATTGCTCGAAGCAAGCGAAAGTGACTTGGGCGGGTTTAAGGAGATCATTTTTACTGTCAAAGGAAAAGGGGCATACAGCAAGCTCAAATACGAAAGTGGTGCCCATCGGGTGCAACGCGTACCCGAAACAGAGGCGAGCGGGCGCATCCATACGTCGACGTCGACGGTCGTCGTAATGCCCGAGGTAGAAGAGGTTGAGGTGGACATTCGGGAGTCGGACATTCGTGTGGATACGTTTTGTTCGAGTGGAGCGGGCGGACAGTCCGTCAATACGACCAAATCTGCGGTACGGGTGACGCACATTCCGACAGGCATTGTGGCGACTTGCCAAGACGGCAAATCCCAAAATTCAAACAAAGAGCTTGCTTTGCGTGTCCTTCGTGCGCGCATATTCGAAAAAAGACAACAAGAAGAAATGGAAAAATACGACTCTGAACGGCGGACCAAAGTCGGCACGGGCGATCGGAGCGAGCGCATTCGGACGTACAACTATCCGCAAAGTCGCGTGACCGACCACCGCATCGGGTTGACGCTCCACAAGCTGGAATACGTGCTCAATGGCGACCTCGACGAGCTCATCAGTACATTGACCGTTGCGGCGCAGTCAGCACGGGTCGAAAACGGAGAACAGTTGATATGATGACCGTGCGTGAAGCGTATATGCGCACGGTTTCGTTGTTGCACAAACACCAGGTCGACGATGCGAATGGGACAGCGGAAATCCTGTTAAAACACGTCTTGCGCGTCAGTCGCACGCGTTTGCTCGTCTTGTGGAGTGAGCTGATCGATGCAGAGGCCTGTGAGGGACTGTGGGCATGCGTAGCGCGACGTTGTGCGGGGGAGCCGGTGGAATACATCGTAGGCGAAGTCGAGTTTGCAGGGCATTCCTTTGTCGTATCGCCTCACGTGCTCATCCCACGCCCCGAGACCGAACAACTCGTACGGTGCATGGTCGAAAAAGGGCGCATGCAGTGGGGAGAACGGCCGATCCGTGTGCTTGATTTGGGCACGGGCAGTGGCGTCATTGCCATTACCGTCGCAAAGGCGTGTGCTGCGTGGCACGTGCATGCAGTCGATCGATCACGGCATGCGTTGGACATTGCCAAAAAAAATGCCCAGCGGCATCACGTCGCCTCGCAAATCACGTGGCACGAAGGGGATTGGCTCACGGGATGCGAGGGGGAATCCCTTGTATGCGAGGCATCTTCGGCAGGGGAGCGGGACATACACATGCTCATCGCCAACCCTCCCTACATCCCTACAAAAGACATCCCGCACCTCCAAAGAGAAGTACGCGACCATGAACCAGAGGGTGCTTTAGACGGCGGAGAAGACGGGCTTGATGCGTATCGCACCATTGTTGCACAGATGAAAAAGATGGATTTTTTCCCACATGTGGTTGGGTTTGAGGTAGGCATGCACCAAGCACAAGCCGTTGCGCAACTGCTAGACTCCTGTGCAGTGTGGTCTTCGATCGACATACAATGTGATTTTGCCGACATCGAACGATATGTGTATGCCCAGCGGTGAGGGGCTGTATAAAGGGGAGCCTACTGTCGGTGAACACGCCGTTCCTCTCCCACGAACGGGAGTGCGCTGTATCGATGTTTTCAATAAAGGGATTGCGATGAGATTAAATGACTCTCTTTTGGGCGAAACTATGCGTAACATTCGTTCAAAGGGGAGATTGTTATTCGGTCTCATTTTCGTTTGCAAACGTGGTACATGATCATGCTGTACGGCACCCTGTGTGTGCTCTTCACGACGGCGATCGGCGCACAGCAGGGTCCGAAGTCTCCGATTCCTGCTGACGCGATTCGGTTGCGCATCGTGGCGCATTCGGACCATCCGTATGACCAGTGGGTCAAAAAACGTGTGCGTGATGCGTTGCTTGCGCAGTTGGCTGTTGTGCAACCCCGTACGACGCAGGCCGATGTTGCGCAGTGGGTTCGCACGGAACGTCTTGTGCTTGAATCCCTTGTCCGGCGCACGGTTGCACAAGCGGGCAGTGCCCAACCCGTGAAGCTGACATGGGGGAAAATGCCGTTCCCACCAAAGATGTACGCCGGCATCCGTGTAGCGGGGGGTGACTATGACACGTTGCTTGTGGTCATTGGCAAAGGACAAGGTCATAACTATTGGTGTGTGTTGTTTCCGCCGTTGTGTTTGGTCGATGTCGCAGTAAAGCCAAAAACAGCGGAGATTTCCACACCAGCCCCGCCGATGTTGTCCGACCAAGGAGCACGTACCCAGGCACAAAAAACGTCGCAGTACACTTCCTCCCTCCCCACGGGACAAGACGATGAGCGTACAGACATGGAAGTGCGCTTTTGGCTGAAAGAGTGGTGGGACAACCGCGGGCAGGCGCGCCCGAAAAACGACCACAAACAGACGACGGTAGGAGACACGCAGGGGGCCACAGAGAAAACGAGGAGGTGAAGGCATTGACTCAAGCAAAGCCACCACACGCATTGAAAATTTGGCGCATTGACGACAAGGACAGCGCTCACCTGCGGATGGATACCCAAACGTTGGCGCAAGCGGCGGTTTGTTTGCGTGCGGGGGGGTTGGTCGCTTTCCCCACAGAAACGGTATATGGGCTCGGTGCAGATGCGCGTAACGCAGAGGCGATTGCGCGTCTTTTCGTTGCCAAGGGGCGTCCGTCAGACAATCCGTTAATCGTGCACGTGTCGTCGGTGGCCGAAGCAGAATGCATCGTATCCCACATACAAGACGTGGAGCAGCGCCTGATGGCGTTGTTTTGGCCGGGTCCTTTGACCATCGTGATGCCAGTGCGTGCGGGGGCAGTGTGTCCTGCCGTCATTGCACATGGTACGCGTGTGGCGGTGCGAGTTCCTGCCCATCCGGTGGCGTTGGAGTTGTTGCGGGTGGCGGGCATCCCGATTGCTGCACCGAGTGCCAATCGTTCAGGGCGACCGAGTCCGACGTGTGTGCAACACGTGCGCGAAGACTTAAATGACCGCATCGACGGGATTGTGGATGCGGGGGAGGCATGGATGGGCATTGAGTCGACGGTCGTAGAAGTGGATGATGATCAGACGGTACACGTATTGCGTACAGGAGCAGTGACAGCTGAGATGCTCATCGCTGCGGGGTTCACCGTAGCGCACACCGCCTCGACACGACATCCCGTTGCAGACATGTCCACAGCCCCGCGCGCACCGGGCACAAAATACAAACATTATGCGCCAAAAGGCAAGTTGTGTGTGGTCGAAGGCGCCCCTCGCACCGTGCACCGCTACATTCAAAAACGTGTGGATGACGATGCATCTGCAGGGTTGCGCACGGCTGTATTGACGTTTGCTGACCAAGAGAATATCGCGGCATATCGTGCAGACATGGTCATTTTTTTGGGCCCGCGAGGGGAGGTTGCGCCAGCAGCCCAACGGTTGTATGGGGCGCTACGTGCGTGCGACTCCGCAGACATTGCTTGTATTTATGCAGAGGCGACGGAACGCACGGGGATGGGAGCGGCGTATATGGATCGGCTGCTTCGGGCGGCTTCTTACGATTGTGTTTGTATTTGAGATGATTCCGTAGTGCAATACACGCATGCTTTCCGGTAAAACGCCGTTTGCTTGCGCGCAAAAGAAATCCGCCTGTATCCATGGTTTCAATAAGCGATCCGTGTAGCACAGGTGAAAAGCATGCACTTCCCTTGCATTCCCAACGTCTTTCCGCTATAATTTATGTTATTTATAAGGAGAACGGACACTCATGTTTCGGTGGTTCAGCACCTTGCGTTCGGATATTCAGGCGGTATTCGACCACGATCCAGCCGCACGACACACATTCGAAGTCGTTTGCACGTATTCGGGATTGCATGCGATATGGATGCACCGGCTGGCGCATCGCTTGTATCGCCGACAATACTATGTTTTTGCCCGTTTTATCGCACAATTTTCACGGTTTTTGACAGGGATAGAGATTCATCCAGGGGCGATTTTTGGAAAGCGTGTTTTTATCGACCACGGGATGGGGATCGTCATCGGGGAGACGTGCGAGATTGGCGATGACGTCGTCTTGTATCAGGGGGTCACCCTCGGCGGTACAGGCAAAGAAAAAGGAAAACGTCATCCCACGATTGGCAATCATGTGGTCATCGGATCGGGTGCCAAAGTATTGGGGTCATTCACGGTTGGCGATCATTCCCGTATCGGTGCCAACGCTGTCGTTTTGGAACATGTCCCGCCGCACAGCACGGTGGTTGGCAATCCAGGAAGGCTCGTGCGACTCAACGGTGTACGCATCGGGAAACTCGACCATGCCAACGTGCCAGACCCTTTTATCGAGATACACCGTCAATTTATGGAGGAAATAGCTTCTTTGCGCGCCACGCTAGAGGAGTATAAGCGCCGTTTGGACCAGGCAGTGCCTCAACCGCCCGACACGTAGCCGGTAGCATGTTGTGTATCCCCGTGTGCATACACATCAATCTATGTGTTTCGTATGCGGTTCACATACAACGTATAGGAGGGAGGTCGACGAAAAAACATGTCTTTGGACACGCGACACGATGGTGATGCGGGGGCTTCTCCACACACACTACCAGACATTCTGATCTATGACACGATGTCCCGCACAAAGCAACGTTTTGTACCACTCGATCCGCACCGCGTGACGATGTATGTATGTGGGCCGACGGTGTACGACCGCATACACATTGGCAATGCACGTCCACTTATTTTTTTTGATGTTGTGCGGCGCTATTTACAACAATTTTATACGGTACATTACATTGTGAACATCACCGATGTCGATGACAAAATTATACGTCGGGCCGCGGAACGCAACATGTCTATGGCCACACTCACAGCGCACAACATTGAACATTTTTTTGCCGATGCGGATGCGCTACGTATCCGTCGTGCGACACATCATCCGCGGGTCACGGATCACGTGCCCGACATTATCGCCTTCATTGCGCAGTTGCTTGCGCAAGATTGCGCATATCTCTCAAATGGAGATGTGTATTTTCGGACTTCCTCATTTCCCAGCTACGGGAAATTATCCCATCAACCGCTCGATTTGTTACAACACGGCATCCGCGTCGTCGTCGATGAACGCAAAGAAAGTGCCAATGATTTTGTACTGTGGAAAGCCGCAAAGCCAGGGGAGATGACATGGACGGCACCTTGGGGCGAAGGGCGTCCGGGCTGGCACATCGAATGTTCGACGATGGCACGCAAATTTTTAGGCGATTCGCTGGACATTCATGGAGGGGGCGCAGATTTGCACTTTCCGCATCATGAATGCGAGATCGCCCAATCGGAGTCGCTCACTGGCAAGACGTACGTACGATATTGGATGCACAATGCATTTATTCAATTTAACTCCGAAAAAATGTCCAAGTCTCTCGGGAACGTGGTCACGGTACATGAGCTCGTCGCACAACATACGCCCGAAGCAATACGCTACTTGATGTTGGCTACCCATTACCGCAATCCGTTGCAATTTAGCGAAGAAGCATTGCGACATGCGCAACATGCGGTCACACGGTTGGGTCACGCCAAAGCACGCATGCGTACGGCATTGGAGGCGTGTGCGGTGCAATCGGGGCAGGTAACGCACCGTGAGGTCGATGCATTGCCTCACCTACAGCAAAGGCATGCACGTTTGGATGCGATCGAGTTTGCGTTTCACGAAAAAATGCGTGACGATTGGAATACGCCAGACGCGATTACAGCGATGTTCGAATTGGTCAGTGAAGCGCATGCATTTCTGGCGATGCACAGTGCAGCAGGGACGTCCCCGGACGCACAAATCGTACAACGGATGGACGCGATGTTCGAGCAGATGGAAGATGTGCTCGGCCTATTTCCGCCACTTGTCGCCCAAGGGACGCTGGATGCCGCCATCGAAGCACAAATCGCCCAACGCAACGAAGCGCGCAAAGCAAAGGACTATGTGCGTGCAGATGCCATCCGCCAAGCGTTGATTGCCGAAGGGATTTATTTGGAGGACACCGCCCAAGGGGTGCGTTGGTACCGAAAATGACGAACGATGAGTCCATCTTGCCCGTGTGGTTTGACCCCAACGTGTCGCCACAACAGATGCGTCCGCTTGCCTTGGCGTATGTGGGGGATGCGGTATATGACGTGTTCGTTCGTCAGTATGTGTTGACGTTGCCGTCGCATCGTCCGCAGGCGTTACATCGCCTGACGAGCCAATACGTCTCTGCCAAAGCCCAAGCCCAAGCGGCACGACAGCTGCTCCCCTTTTTGGACGACGAAGAAAAAATGATGTTTTTGCGGGGGCGCAATGCCAAAGGGCACGCACCACCTCAGGGTACGTCTGTGATCGACTACCGTCTGAGCACAGCAATAGAATGTTTGTTTGGCTATTTGTATTACAGTCGACGTATGGAACGGTTAAGACAACTCATGCAGATGACCATGCTACGCACATAAGGAGCAAATCCAGATGGAACCTACCATGATTGCCGGTCGCCATCCCGTAGGGGAGGCCCTCATCGCCAACAAAACAATCCACAAACTATTCATCGCCAACCAAACGCATGGGTTAGGTGACATCGTCGCAGCAGCAAAGGCGGCGGGCGTTGTGACGCAGTTTGTAGACAAGCGCAAGCTCGACCAAATGGTCGCAGGGGTTCGTCATCAAGGGGTCGTCGCTGTCGTGGCGATGGAAGACTATGTAGAGGTGGACGAGCTTTTTGTACGTGCAGCCCAACAAAATGCCCCGCCTTTGTTTGTCATCCTCGACGAGATCGAGGACCCACACAATTTTGGCTCGATCATGCGTACCGTAGACGGAGCGGGAGCCCATGGGATGATTATCCCCAAGCGGCGGTCGGCAGGGTTGACGGCGACGGTTGGGCGCACGTCCGCAGGAGCGATGGCGCACGTTCCCGTAGCACGGGTGACGAACATTGCACAGACGATAGAACAGCTCAAACGCCAAGGCGTGTGGGTGATGGGCACTGTCGCAGGCGATGCGCATACGCCGTTGTATGAAGCTTCACTGCAAGGCCCCTTGGCGATTGTCATTGGGAATGAAGAAACAGGCATCGGACGGCTCGTACGCGAACGGTGCGATGTGTTGATCCATGTCCCGATGTACGGCAAAATCAACTCGCTCAATGCCTCAGTTGCGACAGCACTCGTCTTATATGAGGCGGTTCGCCAGCGAAACACCCAACGGGGGGTGTAAAAGATGGAAAAGTTGCTTCTTATTGACGGGTACAATGTCATCGGCAGCTGGTCTCATTTGCGCAAACTCCAAAATGAACATTTTCAGCAAGCCCGCGACATCCTTATCGATACGATCGCCAACTACCAAGCATACACAGGAACGCGCTGTATGATTGTTTTTGATGCGTATAAAGTCAAATCACCGGCCAATCAGCTGCTGTGCTCGCGTGTCGAAGTGCATTTTACCAAGCGCGATGAGACAGCCGATGCATTCATTGAGCGTCAAGTACGCAAAATGGCGTCGGTACATTTGCAAATTTACGTCGCCACTTCAGATTATTCCGAGCAGATGCTCGCCTTTGGGAGCGGTGCGCTCCGCTTATCCGTCAATGATTTGTGGCAAGAAGTGCAACGATGCCAAGCGCAGTTGCGTGCACAAACACAACGTCCTGCGCTTTCTAACCGCAATACGTTCGACCATCGGTTGTCTCCAGAACACCGTAACGTGTTCGAACGATGGAGAAAAGGCCTCCTCTAACACAGGACGCCCGCTATTGATAATAAGGCGAAATCATCAAATACACGACTACACCCGTGAAACTCACATACAGCCAAAGGGGCATCGTCCAACGGGCAATGCGCCGGTGACGCTCATTTTGACCGGTGAAGCCACGAACCGCGGTGAACAAAGCGAGGGGAACGATGGCGATGGCCAAGAGGATGTGCGAAATCAGGACAAAGTAGTACACCATGCGCATCCACCCTTCCCCGCCGTACGGTGTCGAGGCAGTCGCATAGTGATACGTGAGATAGGAGAGCAAGAACACCGCAGTAGAGGAAAACGCTGCCACAATAAAGCGACGGTGCATCTTCACGTTGCCTCGCACAATGAATAGCAAGGCACACAAGAGAAATACAAAAGTAAAACTATTGCATATGGCATTGACCATTGGCAACCAAGTGAAGTCAATGTGCTCCCAACCCTGTGCTTTAGGGAGAAAAAATAAGACGGCCACCAACACATTAATGAGGATGGAAATCGTCACAATCCAAGGCGTATAATTTCGTGGAGTCGGTCTCACGCACATTCCCTCCGCATATAAAATGATGCATATATGCCTATGATACTCTATGAGGCATGTCTGCTGCAAATCGGGTTTTTTGCCCGATGGTTCATGGTGTACGTGGGGATGTGCAAAGGGGTAGCGTGGTGTATAATAAGCACAGTCATCTAGAAGGGAAGTCCGTGTATGTCGTCATTAGAAGTGTTTATCCTCGGAATTCTCCAAGGGTTGACGGAGTTTTTGCCCATTAGCAGCACAGGGCATTTGTTACTCGGTCGCCATGCGTTTGGGTTGAAAGAAGCGGGCTTGTTTTTGGATACGATGCTACACATCGGGACGCTGATCGCTGTTGTATATTACTATCGGCAAGAACTTTTTTCGATCGTGCGCCGTCCATGGCAAAAGTTGACAGGACTATTGCTCATCGGGACGTTGCCGGCGGTCGTTGTCGGACTTTCTTTGGAACCTTATTTTGAGCGCATTTCGGATAGCGGTGTGACGGTAGGGTGGGAATTTCTCGCCACGGGGCTTATTCTTTGGTTTGTCGACGGAAAACGGTCGGGCACAAAACAAATGCCAGATATTACGTATGGGGATGCGTTTGTCATTGGCAGTTGCCAAGCCGTCGCCATTTTCCCAGCAATTTCCCGTTCTGGTCTGACCATTGCGGGAGCGTTGTTGCGAAAACTCGATCGTGCAACAGCAGCGTATTTTTCTTTCTTGTTGTCCATTCCAGCGATTTCTGGTGCGATCGTCTTACAATCACGGTATTTATTCCAAGGAAACGTGGGGAACATCTCTTTGTGGGCACTCGTTGTCGGCACGGTCGGCTCTGCCGTGGCAGGATACATCGCTGTAAAATGGATGATTGGGTATATGAAGCGGGGATCACTCAAATATTTTGCAGTATACGTATGGATCTTAGGGATCATCGTGTTACTCGCCCAAGGATTGGGGTATTGGTGATGCGCAGAATACGGAGAACGCGCACGAAAGATACGACAGGGGCAGCGACAACCCCCGCCACTACAAACCGCCGAACCGCGTCGATGCAGAAAAAAAAGATGCCTGCTTTGCCCCCACAATGGTGGAAAGCGCGCAAAGCAAAACGGCGTGGTGAATGGTGGGAATTGACGTTGCCTGACGAGTGGGCACACGTGCCAACACCGGTGTTTTTGCGCACGTTGCCGATGTCTACAAAGTTGGGACGTAGACTGCACGAAACGGACGGGATTGTGCGCACCGCACAAACGTTACGATTGAAGTTATTCCCGCACGAAACATGTGATTTTACTCCCCAATTTAAGGAGCTCCAAGTGCTCTATGAAGATGATTTTATTCTTGTCATTAACAAGCCTGCGGGCATGGAAGTGCACCCCAGTGTAGCGGGGCAAGGAGATACGTTAGCGCATGCGATCGCAGCGTACTACGCCTATACGGATCAGGCGTGTCGTGTCCGCCATATCCATCGCTTAGACAAAGATACGACAGGGCCGTTGCTGTATGCCAAAAACGAGTATGCACATTACGTCTGCGACGAAGCGATGCGCACAAAGCGCATCCAGCGCCTGTATACTGCGATCGTGGAAGGCGTGCCCAAGAAAAATAAAGGAGAGATCAATGCGCCGATCGGGCAAGATCGTCATCATGCGACGCGAAGACGGGTAAGCCCGACAGGGGAATCGGCGGTGACATGGTTCACGGTCATCGAACGATTTGTAGACCATGCACACGTTCGCCTCCAACTCCATACTGGACGGACACACCAAATTCGTGTACACATGGCGCATATTGGGCACCCGATCGCTGGAGACGGCATGTATGGGGGGCACCGACAACACATTGCACATCAGGCGTTGCATGGCGAACGGTTGCTGCTGCCTCATCCGTGGACGGACGCCCCGTTGGATATTCACGCCCCGATGCCTGCTGTATTTGCACGTGTATTGCACAAATTGCGCAAACCCCCTCATTCACAGTGACGCAAGACGATATGCTTATAAAAAAGGAGCGAGGAATGCCATGACTTCTCCACTGTATACCATTCCAGTGACGACGATTACAGGACAAGAGACGACGCTACAATCGTATGAAGGCAACGTGCTGCTTATCGTCAACACCGCCAGCAAATGCGGACTCACTCCCCAATACGAAGGACTGCAACAACTGTACACGACGTATCACGCACAGGGATTTGCCGTGTTGGGATTTCCATGCAACCAGTTTAATCATCAAGAACCCGGCACCGAACAAGAAATCTCCACGTTTTGTCAAACGAAGTATAACGTAACTTTTCCGCTGTTTTCCAAAATAGCGGTCAACGGAGCAGATACGCACCCGCTCTACGTACACCTAAAAAAAGAAGCCCCGGGGCTCCTTGGTTCCCAATCAATCAAATGGAATTTTACGAAATTTCTCGTCGATCGCCAAGGGGGCGTCGTCAAACGGTTTGCCCCAACGGATGCCCCAACGGCGCTCGCAGAAGACATCGTCACATTGCTCAAAAAAAGTTGAGCCAGTCGCTGAGCACATATTGCATCCCTAGCAAGCTCAGCACACAAAAGACGGTGATATAAGCGAGAGCCAATATCATGAGCGCGTACCCGACCAATAGGAAGTACCCGTCACGACGCATCACACCCAATGCCGTGAACACCATGGCGTATGCAGGGAGAAAGTTAGATAAGGGCAGAGGGAGTGGCAACAACAGACACAATGCACTCAAAATAATGTTGAGCATATGCAGATGAAACCACGAACGCCGTGCAGTCAAAAGACGGTATCGTGGTTTTGACCATTTTTCTAACTTGCTCAGCACGTTTGCGGCAAAGTTGGCAATCGTGCGAATGTGTGCCTGCTTCATACGGACGCGTTGCAAACGGACGGGAAGACGGACGGGGGACCGACGCATCACACTGATGCACACCAAAATGATGACAGCCCCAAAAGGGGTACTCACGCCTGGGATAGATACAGGCAACAAAAAAGGAAACGAGAGGATGACGATAGCGATGAGCAAGCCGTCATTTCCCAAACGATCGAGCAGTTCTTGAATCAACAGCCCTTTTGCGGGGGTCTCTTCAGCAATGCGTCGCATCGTTTGGGATGCGTCCATCGAATCCTCATGCTCGAACAAGGTAACCCCTCCCTCTATGAACGGCGTTTGTGCACGATGTAGCGCATTCATTGGCTTCTATGTCTACGCTGTGGTGTATCATACACAGAGCACTACCGAACGGTGTACGAGCTTTTGAGGGAAACGATATGATTTAAGACGAGTGGGCTTGTGGCGGTAGCCGGTTTTTCTACACAAAAATAGCCGTGACGATATAACTGAAAACGCATTCCATGCGATGCCTGTGCCATCGCCGGCTCGACATATCCCTCCACAACGGTCAACGAATGCGGATTGATGCGTGCGCGCAACACGGAGTCTTCGTCTTCGGGGAGAGCCGTTTCGTTGCCAGAAGGGGCGAGGGGTGTGCACTGCGGTTGCGTAGCGGGCTCAGGGGCATCGTGCAACAACGGGCCAAACAGACGAAACTGCGCCGGTACTGCATGGCGCGCATCGACCCAATGGATCGTACTTTTCACTTTGCGCCCCGTAAAGCCAGAACCACTTTTTGTCTCGGCATCGTATGTCGCATGCAACGCAACCACACGCCCTGCTTCGTCGCAAACGGCGTGTTCCACCCGAATAAAGTAGCCATGCTTTAGGCGGACTTCTCCGCCGATCGTCAGTCGGTGATATTTTGGAGGAGGATCGCACATAAAATCGTCCCGTTCGATGTATAATTCTCGTCCAAACGGAATCGCACGCATCCCTTGGGCGGGGTCATCGCTGTTGTTCGGGGCATCTAGCCACTGTGTCTCGTGCTCAGGATAGTTGGTAATGGTCACTTTCAACGGGTCAAGGACCGCCATCATGCGTGGTGCGCAAAGTTGCAACTGTTCTCGTACATGATGTTCGAGCATTTTTACATCGACGACGCCACTGTTTTTGGACAGCCCTGTCTCTTTGATGAACGCAACAATCGCCTCAGGGGGGTACCCACGACGGCGCAAACCAGCAAGTGTGGGCAGTCGCGGGTCGTCCCAGCCATCCACAAACTTGCCTTCGACGAGCGTTTTTAATTTTCGTTTGCTCATGACGGTGTCAGACACGTTGAGTCTGCCAAACTCGATTTGTTGGGGGACACAAGACATTTCACACGCTTGGATGACCCAATCATAAAAGGGGCGTTGATCTTCGAACTCCAAGGTGCACAACGAGTGCGTCACCCCTTCAATCGCATCTTCGAGGGGATGGGCAAAGGCATACAGCGGATAAATGCACCATGCATCGTGTGTTTGGTGGTGCGGGGTATGACTGATGCGATACAACACAGGGTCGCGCAAATTCAAATTGGGAGATTGCATATCCAACCGCGCCCGCAATACTTTGGTGCCCTCTGCAAACTCTCCTTGACGCATCCGCACGAACAAATCCAAATTTTCTGCGACCGAACGATCTCGATACGGGCTGTTTTGCCCGGGCTGTTGTAGCGTTCCACGGGTCTCGCGGATCTCCTGCGCAGATTGGTCATCGACGTAGGCAAGGTTTTTTTGGATGAGTAAGGTAGCACACGCATACATCTGCTCAAAATACGCAGAAGCGTAGTGTAATTTTTCCCATGTGTAGCCGAGCCACGACACGTCTTCGATAATGGCGCGCACATACACCGCATCTTCACGCGAGGGGTTCGTATCGTCAAAACGCAAATGAGTGACCCCGCCAAACTCGTCGGCGAGCTCAAAATTCAGGACAATCGCACGGGCATGCCCGATATGTAAATACCCATTGGGTTCAGGGGGAAAGCGCGTAACGATGCGCTTTACTCGCCCCGTGTGGAGGTCTTGTTGGACAATGGTGCGTATAAAATGTGACGGGGACGACTGTTCATGCACAAAATTCAAAACGGACGCTCACTCCTCACCAATGGATTGCTGGATGTTTCGTCCTCCCACGCTTGCGGGAGACCGATAAATCTTTCCTATTATATCACATCGGAGTTTGGCGTTCGACTTGTTAGAGCGTCCCCTCTGGGAATACAAGTTCTTCTACTTTGCGAAACGAATAGCCTCTTGCCCATGCGTCCTCGATGATGCGCCCAAGGGCAGCCGCATTGTCTGCAGACACGGCATGCAACAAAATAATCGCTCCTGGGTGTAGCTGACTCATCACTTGCAAATGGGCGACGGCTTCGCCTTGTTGGCGATCGATCAACCAATCTTTGTATGCCACAGACCAGAAAACAGGCACGTACCCTAATTTTCCGGCGACATGCAGCGTGGAGGCAGTAAAAATCCCACGGGGGGGACGATAAAACAGCATGTGGTTGGAACCAGTGACAGTGGCGACCGCTTGGCGCACACGGTGAAGCTGTGTCGCTTGTGCTTGGTCACTTAATGCGGTCATGTCGGGATGAGACCACGAATGGTTGCCGATCGCATGCCCTTCATTGACCATGCGCCGTAACAAGTGAGGTTGGGCTTGAATGTACTGCCCCGTGACAAAAAACACAGCGGGCACCCGTTTCTCCTTTAATACGTCTAAAATTTTCGCCGTATATCCTGCTTCATAGCCGTTATCAAAGGTGAGATAAAGCGTTTTTTCAGCACGGTTTCCTACGTATAGTGCTTGCGTTTGTCCGATAAAAGAAGCAAAATGTTCTTGTTCGATGGACGGCACGACGCCATTTTGACTTTTCTTAAATCCCCAGTGATATGCTTTGTGCACGAAAGGAAGCCGTGCGAAAGAAAATGGATCTCCGGGCACATTGCCGGCATGCGTGCCTTGTGCATGGGCATGGTTCACCCCAATCGTTCCTGTGACCAGGAGCGAAACGATAAAAAAACGCCATCGGCTTCTCCACCATACGCACTGATTTTCTCCTTTATGCGTCATCACAACACCTCCGTCATCGGCAAACGAACGCATACGACCGCTGTCGTCCGTCTTACATTGCCCGAAAGGGGCCACTTATATCCGATGCATAGCGACAATTTCATTATGGTTTCGTATGCCCTTTCGACCACGCTCCCCACACGAACAAGCCGACCACAGCGACGATCACGATGACCGGGGGCAACACAAACAGTAAAAAATCGTTGGCATTCATCGATATCCCCCCTTTGTGGACAGTACAATTGGTGCGCTGATACTAAACACGATTAGAATACAGCGATCTCGGTGGTTAAAAATCCCTTTTTTCTCGTGAAAGGAAGCCCTCTGTAACGATGTTTCTAATCCTTGTTTAGCATGGAAGCACATTTCTTTACCCTGATAGTTATCGGCATTCCAATCCAAGCAGCCGATCGGGGAAAACGCTGATTTCTTGTGCACAAAAAGGCAACTCCTGCCGTATATATGGGTTCAACAAAGGAGGCGGATTAGGATTCTGTCCGCAAGCCACTTTCGTGTGCATCCGATGTTTTTGCTTTTCCACGTACATAGGCCGCATCAAATAAAAACAAGCGCATTAATAATGCCAGCGAAGGGATCAACAGCAACAATCCCGCGGCAAAGGCACACACCAACGCAAACGCCATTTCACGGCTCGTAAAATAATCGTAGATCGTCAAATACGGGTACAAAATATAAGGCAGATGCGCAGCGCCGTAGCCATAAAAGGCGAGGGCAAACTGCACCATCACGGCGACGAAGGCGACACCCAGCAGACGTGCATGCCATACCAAATATACGGCAATGAGAAATGCCAAAAAGGAAAGCACAAAGAGCGGGCTATACGAAACCATGCGTGCATAGTGGAGGGGGTTGTGTGTGGAGATAGCAAAGAAGACGAACACACTCGCGGCAATCGTCGGCAAGCTCCACGTCAACGCATAACGCCGTAAAATCGCAAACGCCTCTTGGTCGCCTGCCTTATGCGCATAATACGTCAAAAACATAGCGGAAATGTACAGTACGCTCACCAAAGCGAGCACAACGACAGACCAAGAGTAAGGCGATTGCCACAATTTTTCGGCCAAAAAAACGATGTCATCGCCCTGTTGCGCGATATAGCCGCCTTCTGAAATGGTGAGAACCGTCGAAAGCGATGCGGGGATGAGCCACCCACTCGCTCCGTATAAAAATAGAAAGATACGGCTATTTTTTGCCCACCCCGTGCCGTACGAATGGAACGCATAGTACGCGCCCCGAATCGCCAGCAATACGATGGCAACGCTGCCGGGCACAAGCAAAGCAGTGCCGTAATAGTATGCTGTTTTTGGAAAGAAGCCAACCATCCCGACGATAAAAAAGATTAAAAATACGTTGGTTACTTCCCAGACGGGCGACAAATAACGTTGAATAATCGGTTGAATGATCGTTTGTTGTTTTGTGATGGTGCTTGTGAAATTAAAAAATCCAGCACCAAAATCAATCGAAGCGACGATAATGTACCCATATAAAAACGTCCACAAAATGGAAATCCCGATGAGTTCTAACGACACCGCTATCCCTCCTCTCCACGGGGAATCCCGCGTAGTGCCATTTCTTCTTCAGGGGTGTGATTGCGAAACATCGTGCGGAGCACTTTGACACAGGTGACACCGAGGACGATGTACAGCAGGGCAAAACAGACGAGCATCGTATCGACGTGCGTACTTGTCGTTGCCCCTTGGGCGGTGCGCATATACCCCCACAAAATCCACGGCTGGCGCCCAACTTCCGTGAAAATCCATCCTAGCTCGATGGCGAGCATTGCCAGCGGGCCACTCGCAACAATGAGACGCAACAACCACCGCGGGGGATCGCGACGAAATCGACGGATGATCCAATAGGCGAGGCTCACGACCGTGACGAACATACCGATCAAGACCATCCCATCGAATAAGTAGTGGATAATCAGAGGCGGGTGCTCATCGACAGGAATTTGATCGAGCCCAGTTACCGTTGCATTGGGATCCCCATGGGCAAGAATGCTCAGTGCATACGGAATGGTCAATGCATAGCGTACTTCATTTTCTGCCGAAAGAATGCCCCCGACGACGAGCGGTGCTTGTGCTTCAGTTTGGAAATGCCACTCTGCCGCGGCGAGTTTCGCAGGCTGGTACTGTGCCAAAAATTTCCCTGATAAATCACCGATCGCAGCGGTGGCAAAGGCAAATACGCACCCCGCCATCATCGTCAAACGCAGTGCTTTTTTATAATACACAGTGCGATGTCCACGAAGCAGTTGGACGGCCGCAATGGCACCCAGGATGAATGCCGCGGTCAAGTAGGCAGAGGAGAGGACGTGTGCCACTTTGGTTGGTGTGGCAGGATTAAACATGGCAACGAGGGGCTGTACGTTCGCCACGACCCCTTGATCGAATGTAAATCCTTGGGGCGTATTCATGAAGGCGTTGACCATCGTAATGAACATCGCCGAAGCAGACGATCCGATGATTACAGGAATAAATAGTAGAAAATGCACCATTTTATTCTTAAATCGATCCCACGTGTATAAATAAATGCCTAAGAAAATTGCCTCAAAGAAAAAGGCGAAAGTTTCCATAAATAAAGGAAGTGCGATCGCCTGTCCAGCGACAGCCATAAACTGAGGCCACAACAAGTTCAATTGGAAGCCAATGGCCGTTCCTGTGACGACGCCCACGGCGACCGTAATCGTAAATCCGCGCGCCCATCGTCGTGCCATCAGCAAATAGTGGGGGTCTTGGTGGCGAATGCCAATCCATTGCGCTAAGGCGATGAGTACGGGCACACCGACGCCGATGGTAGCAAAAATGATGTGGAAACTCAACGTCAAACTTGTCAACAAGCGACTATACAGCACGGCATCGTACGTTTCCATGACAATCCCTTCTTTCGTACCCAGTGTGAAAAGCAAACACCTTCGAGCATTACCGTAAAAAAAGGCGTAAAACGGCAATAAACATGAGCACGGACAACACGATACACACGATGATTAAACGTTTTTCTTGTAGGCGGTACTTATCCATACGTGCTTCCTCCTTTCGAAGCGGCGTGGCGTGTTTTTATTATACCGTGTCAGGTGGAAGGATACGCAACGCAATTGTGATGAAGCGATGGCTAAATTGTCACAAAAATTTGACAAGGTGAAATGACATCAATTATAATATAAACACGTTGTTAAAAAAAGGGGGGGGGTAATAAAAAAACAGTGTGCGATACGACGTGACTACGGAGGAGTGTGTATGTACTGTGCAAACAAGAATCTGCATGTAATCGGTGGGAATGCGACGAGAAGATCTTTTTTCGCTGTGTTGGTTGTTGTTATGGTGTTTTTTCACGTGCCAAATTTTGATGCGCAGGCGACTCCTGTCGTCATTCCGATAGCGAAATTTTCGACAGACATTGTCGTACTTGGGATAGGCATCCTCATCGCCATCGATGCCCACTGTCGTGGAGAAGCGCACAAAAACGTATGTTTTCGGCAACAAGGAACGTTACATCTTGGGCAATTGCAACGCCAAATGAACATGTCTTTGAGCGAATGGACGAAATTCCGTACGAAAATGCAGGAGGTGTGTGTGAAAATTTTGCAAGATTCGTCTTGTGGTTTTTTGCGCTTGCCCATTCCAGATCAGAGAGGTGCGACGACCCTGCGTACTCAGGAGGAAGCGCTGTCTGCGGAGGATCGTGACCGAATCAAGAGTGCCGCTGCAAATCATGCACGTCTCAAACAAATAAAAACGCAGTATGGGGCGTATCTCGCGGGGAAAATAACAGCAATTAAAGAGTGTCTACAAAAGCAACCTAACATTTCTAAAAAGCAAACAGAAACAGTGGAAAAGGTACTCGAACGGCACCTCAGACAATGGCATTTCGAAAGTTCTCGTTTGTATTACTCGGCGGATGTGGTGAAATTTTTTGTTACGCTGTATGAACCATTGCGCATATTTGAAAAATTTTGCAGGGCTGAGGTCAAAAATGTCGCTGGAAAAAACAACATTGTTTCTATAAAAAAACACAGGAAATAGTGATTCGTATCAAGGTGTGATACTAATACTAATTCCAAACAAACATATAGATAAAATAACGTGCGTGAGATACAAAGAATATGCTATAGCGTTGAGAAAAGAAATGCAAAAACGAAGAAAAATGTGAACGCATACAAACGGTTAGAAGTAGTCGCATATCGTGGCGAGGGAAAGAGGAACAAAGGAATTGTCACGTTGACAGAATATAACGACGATGATGTGGAAATGTTGGCAAAGAAATCGGTTACCGGCAGGATACACGATCAAAAGTATTACAGGGTGAGATTGAAATTTTATCGATGTTTTAGTTTGGAATTAGTATAAACACTGATTGAATACAGGAATCCTATTGCTTAAAAAGCGCAGTGATTTCTTGCGAAATGGGACCCTTGATATGGACGTTTTTAATCAGTGTTTAGTATTAGTAGGGAGCGTCGATGAGGTACGCACGAAAAAACACGGACATGCATACGTTGTCGTGTATTGGACGTGGACGTATGAACGGGGGGAAGTCTTCTAGCTGTTGTCTGTTACAGGAGGACATTTTATATCGCCATACGTTTTTGCGTACGCACAAGAAACATGTGTGTCAAATGAAAAATAAATTTTAGGAACCGCTATAAAGGGCAACGCCTAGACATAAGCGAAAAAAACGCTTGTTTACGGCGAAGGGATTTTTTACAAATCGGTTTATAGAGATGACCTTTAGGAGGAAGCCAGTTTATGCGTTACGCATCGATACAGAACCAAGATTTGACTCGGGTTTTCCTTTTCTTATGTTTTGCCATATTTTTTGGGGGCAGTGTGCATCATGATGTTTTTGCACAAAGTAAGCCTCTAAAAAAAACGGTTGTAAATCCCTTAGTTCGCGACCAGTTTGGAACTCCGATTTCTTTTGTTGAGACGTCCCGCTGTAACATAAAGACGAAAACAGTCATTTTCTATGTAGATAGGAATATTCAGATGTCTTCACTGCAACAAGAGATTACAAAATTGTGTGATTCGATGAATAAAATTCTTATCCAGCCAACCGCACTTGATTTCGACCGTGATGGAGTCGTTGAAGTGCGCATTGCGAACTTGAAATCCAACAACAAAAAATTGGGGGATCCTTTTGGGGTAGTCTTTATCAATGATTTCGTAAAATACACCAATGAACAGCGAGACATCCTCTACTTGCATGCTAGCCTTTTTTTGAACCCGCAACGGGATATCAAGCGGACTGAAGTTACATTTCTCCATGAAAATCAGCACCTGAGGCAGTTCTATCAATATTTTTGTTTCACAATGAAACAGTGCGATGCCAATAAGTTGAATACGGGTATTCCTCAGTTTGCACCAGAAGTTCGCGTGTTCATTGAAGGAGATGCCGTGAGAGAGTCCTGTCGTTACCTACCAGCAGATTGTCGGGATGGCGCTATGCTCTTTGTATCAACAACGAATGTTCAGCGTGATGCGACTTGCTTTACTGCATTGGACGATTTCGGCTATATTTGTGCGTATCGCCTCGTCGAAAAAATAAACAGTGATTTTAAGAAGAAGCTCAAACCTGCGTATAAAGATAGCAACATCAATCCAATATTGGAAACACTCAAGAAGAAAAACGCACTAACAAGTTTGCCACTCTTTAAAAAGGCGTTAGACGAAGTATTCAAAAAATATACAACAATTTCCACTTATGATGTTTATCGGGCAGAAAGAGACATACGTAGTAGTGATTTTAGGACACTACCCAAAATATTCCTTGAGTCACGAACGTCGCTTCGAAAATAAAAGAGGCTTGTTGCGATCCCCGTTTTCGTGCACGCGATACTCTTTATGATTTCACCTCCTAGCGGAAAAGATGCGCTTTTCTGCGTAGATTAAAACGCTTTTTATTTTCTGTAAAAGGCATCCCTTTGGGATATGTTTTTATACTAAACACTGATTAAAAACATCTATGCAGAGCGTTTCCTTTTACGAGAAAACACATCAATTTTTAACCAATAGGATTCCTGTATTCAAACCAATGGGCACCTCTATAAACTACATCATGCGCATAAACATACGCAAAAAAATCGTTTGTTTACTGCAAGGTAATTTTTGACAAACCAGTTTGTAGAGGGGCCCCAATGTCAACAGGTTAAGAACTTTCCTGAAAAATGTTGCAAATAAAAAATTTTAAAAATCTTGACTTTTTCTAAAAAACAACCTATCCTCACTGATTCATCCGTACCCGAGATCATCCGCTTAACCTGTTGATATTGCTATTCAAACAGTGTTTAGTCTTAGTATGAGGGCGAATGCGATACAGTGGAGCAAAGAGGGCATGGTTATGATTTTTAGAATTTTTCTCATGAAATTTGATGAAAAGGGGTATAACCATGTTTACAGCATTGCCCAAAACGATCCGCTCACTTCTCATTGGCATGCTCCTCTTGTGTGTGCTGGGGACATCTGTTTTCATCCCGCCACGTGAAGTCAACGCCGTAGAACACGTGTCCCTGATTGCCCCAGAACCTGTGTCCTTCGCTGTTGTGGCAACGATGGTTTCTATACTGGCCGTCAAAAATCTAATTACTTTATTAAAAGAAAAATGTCCAAAACTTAATTTCAATGAATCTTGTCAAAACGAGCTTCATAAAAATGGGAAGAAAATTGTAGATGACGCAGCAAGGAAACAAAAAATTCAGCCGATCTCCTCAGAACAGGTCGTGGTGCTCTATTCGCTCATACTGCACAAATTATCCAAGGCGTCTACACTCTTGCAAGAAAGACCTGTGTCCTTACCACAGCTCTATGCACTGTTTACGCCACTGTTGGGGAAACCGGTTATTCAAAAAATAGAACGCGTAGAAAAAAAGATAAAAGAAGGGTCTCTATGCAAAAATGAAACATGCGTACGACAAGCCGCCCAAGAAATAAAAAAAATCACGAGATTCGGAAAGGAAGAATTATTTGCCGTTTGTTCGAGTTATCTGAAGGATACTTCAAAATATTATTTTCAATATTGTACAAATTTAGAAAAGTCATTTTTTGCAAATTTCATCCAGGATAAACCATCTGACTTACCAAAAAAAACTTCTGAATTACGTCAGTCACAAGAACCGCCTCCTAAAAAAAAGCAATTCGAAAAAATCGGCGAATCTAACCGCAGGGAAAATGGAGAATATGAACTTGTTTACGAAGACGATGATGTGGTATGTTGGCGAGAGATTAAAAATTTCATTCATCCCAGCGTGTCGTTCTTGGAAAAAGAAGTAGAAAATTTGAAGAAAAAGATTGTAGAAATATGCCAAAAATATCGGGAAATATATAGAATTGTTCGGCAAATCACAGGGCAAGTCACGAACGGCTGGCGAAATTGGAATTCCATTGAAAAAGGGAAAATGTATATTGCTTTTGCAACAAAATTATACCCAGATTACGCTGGCCATATGAGCGACGATGGGACGACCATGTTTATCTCAATCGAGAAAGTTTTGGGTATTGGTCCAGATGCAGATAAAGGGACGGATAAAAATTTATTTCCTGAATTACTCCCTATCGTGATCGTGGCACACGAACTGGGACATGCCTTAAATAGAGGGGTTCAATTTGACTCAAAATATAAAGAAGGGATGTCCGAATGGTTAGCCAATGAAGTTTTAAGAAGGCTTTATCCGCAAGAGACGCGAAAAAATTATCTCGGGTATATGCGTTATTCAAAGAAAACGATACGCAATGTACAGCAGAAAGTACAGTCAAAAAAATTTCATATCCGTGCTATGGAACCTAGTACCATAGAACATTACGCTTATTTATTTTATTTTATTCATTATTTGAATTTACGTATGAATTTACGCACAGAAAAAAAGAATTCCTCAATACAGGTACTGCAAAAAATGCACACGTTGCTCGGTCCTGCGGAGGTGCTTTATCCGAAACAATTTTCTGACAAAGAGATGGAGACCATCCTTAGAGATGTGTTTGGGGACAACATGACGCTTGAAAAGTTCACACAAGACTATCACGCATGGCTTCTTAAAATGAAAATCTGAAAATCGATTAGTGTCCTATCTCCCAGCGGGAAAGCTATAGCCTTTCCGCCGTAGTTAATCCTTTTGCTTTCCCGTAAAAGGCTACCGTCGTGGAGATGTTTTCAGTAGATATTCCGTAGTAAACCAAAATCCCCCACCTCATGAGGCGGAGGATTTTTTGTGCGTGAGATGCGTTATTTCTTTTTTGGAGCGACAGGTTTGCTGGTGGCATTTCGTTTTTCCTGCCGATGTTGTCTGAAAAAAGCGAGCTCATACACGACAGGAAGAAAAACGACGGTGAGTAACGTAGAAGTCGTCAGTCCTCCTACGACGACCACAGCCAACCCCCTTGAGATAATGCCCCCTTCGGGCGTTGAAAACACAAGAGGCAACAACGCAGCGATGGTTGCGATTGCGGTCATTAAGATCGGACGCAACCGTGTTTTCCCGGATTCGATCAACGATTCACGAATGGTCAACCCCGCACTGCGGTTTTGGTTGATGCGATCGACCATAACAATGGCGTTCGTCACGACGATACCGATCAACATGAGCAGTCCGATCATCGCACTCAATGACAACGGTTCGCGTGCTAAGATCAAGCCGATCAATGCCCCAATCGGTACGAACAACAAGGAAGTCATGATGATAAAGGGAACGCGCAACTTTCCGAAGAATACAAGCATCGTTAAATAGACGAGCCCGATGGCGATCGCCATCGCCACGCCTAAATCTACGAACGTTTGCACGGTTTGGTCACTGCCCCCACCAGACTCTAACGATACGCCTTGGGGCAATGTCAAGTTTTTAACGCCTGCTGTCACCGCGGTGGACACGGCACGAATGTCATTGCCGATAACTTGCCCGGAAATTTTCGCATAAATGCGTCCCTCGAGTTTTTGGATGGACGTATACACGTCTTCTCGCTCCACACGTGCAACGTCGCTGAGCTTTTTGGGGCCTTGGGGACCAAACAACAGTAAACTTTCCAGCTCGGCTTTTCCTTGTAGGGATTTGCTATAGCTCAATCGCACTTCTTGATCGACGCCTTCTAAATTAAAGATGCCCGCATTTACAGGGCGCGTCCGGTCAGCGATGACTCCAAGCACCGCAAAAGACGATAAATTGGCGGCTTTCATTTTTTCACCGTCCAAGAGGACGGCCCATTGTTGTTGCTTTTCTTGCAAGTTATTCGTCACTTGTTTGAGGTCGCTGCGTTGTTTCATCCACTGCTCGACTTGCAAGGCTGCCTTTTCAAGCTGGCTTAAATCCGAGGAATACAATTTAATATCGACGTTGTTGTTGGAAGGAGGGCCTCCACCACCTTGTTCACGCACGGCCCACGTTGCGCCAGGGGCTTGTGCTTCCAACACGTCTTTGAGCACGGTTTCAATGTTTTTCACTTCAAGAGGGACATCGCTCCCCTCCGCCAACTCAATAAAATACGTCGCCCGATTCGGCAACGTCGTACCGGATTCAAAGTCAAAATTCCCGATGGAGATGGAGCGTTTCGGGTACCGGTTTTTTTGCTCTTCCAAACGACCTTCGATGGCCAACGAGACGTCGTTTGTTTTTTCTAACGTGGTAGAAGCGGGCAACTCAATCGTGGCAGCAACGATTTTTACTTTCTCATTTGGCAAAAACACGAATCCTACGTTACCAAATGCATAAAGAACGCCTGAACCGATCAACAGTAGAAAAGCGATAAACAACGTCAGTGCTTTATGGGCCAACGCAGAACGGATGATGCGTTCATACAACCGTACGTAGTAAGGTTCTTTCGGTTCTTTTGGTGCTTTATTGAAGGACACCCGTGCGAGTACAGGGACGATCGTGATGGAGACGAAAAACGAAGCGAGCAAAGCGACGACGACTGTCACGGCAAAAGGCAGGAAAATTTCTCCTGTGATCCCTCCTACCAACCCCAACGGCATGAAGACGACCACCGTCGTGATCGTAGACGACAAGATGGCACTCAACATTTCCCGCGTTCCTTCGAGGGTCAGCTCCCTGCGATCAGCATTCGGGTTGCGCAAGATTTTGCGGAAAATGTTCTCAATGACGATAATACTATCATCGACGACACGACCGACGGCGACCGTCATCCCCGCCAAACTCATGACATTGAGGGTGAGTCCCCACCATTTGATAAAAATCGCTGCGATGAGCAGTGATAAGGGGATGGACAAAATGGCGATGAGCGTTGCGCGGATGTTGCGCAAGAACAACAAGACGGTCAAGGCAGCGAACAGTGCACCGTACAGCCCCTTAGAAATGAGTTCCTTAATCGAGCTGTCCACGGCTTCTGCTTGGTCGAAGATCGTGGCATATTGTATTTTGTCTTTGTTTTTGTCGAGTATGTTGTATACATCTTCGGCGACTTGGACTGTATTGGCATCTTGTTTTTTTGTGATGAGCAAAGCGATGCTGTCTTTTCCATTATAGCGTGAAATTTCTGCCCGTTGTTCCACAGCGCGAATTTCAGCCAGATCTGCCAAACGAACCGCCTGATTTGTCAGGGGAGAGCGCACGGTAAGTGTTTGCAATTGGGCCAATGTCGTAATCTTTTGTTCGATATGGATCGGAACTTTGATGGAATTTTCTTGAACCGATCCCGCAGGGAATGAAAAAAAGGCACCGTTGATCGCTTCTTTGATCGACGACAAGCCGACCCCGTTCAGGGAGGCTTTCGCAGGGTCCACCGTCACTTCTAAAAACGTCTGGGGTACCCCTGAAATCGCCGCCGCACTCACACCTGGGATTTTTTCCAAATCAGGCTTTAAGGTTTCTTGCACCCACTTCGCTACATTTTGATCGCTTTTTTGAGGGAAAAGCGCCAATGAAACGATCGGGAATGCGCCGAAAGACAACCGATTTACCGTAGGCGTTTGGGCATCTTCGGGCAATTTCACATTTTCTACGGCGTCTTTAATTTGTTGTGTTAATTTCTCCATATCTGCCCCAAACGGAAACGACATCTGGATGCGCGACACACTTTCTAACGACTGACTTTGGATCTCCTCGATGCTTTCTGTGCCTTTTAGCACGTTCTCCAGAGGAACGGTCAGCTTTTTGTCTACATCGTCGGCGGAAGCCCCCGGATAAATCGTAGTGACCGTCACATTTGGCAAATCGATATTGGGCAACAGCTCGGATTTGAGTCCATTGAAACTGTAAAGACCGCCCCCCATCAACAACAAGGCAACGATAAAAATCGCGGCACCATTCTTTAAACTGAACTTTGTTAAAAATGACATCGTACCCTTCACTCCTCTTCTTTGAACAAACAACATTGTCAACACAAAATCACATGGTTTGTGCCGTACATGTCGACGCTCGTTTTATTGTACACCGAAAAAATCTTGCTGTATAGCGAATGGATCGTCCGTTGGGGGACAACCGTATGCCGAATGTGCATAAAAATGCTGATTTCGAGGAGTGAGAAATCCGATGAATGTGCGTATCCATGCGATGATGACTTTGTTTAGCGTTGTGGCTCTTGTGGGAGGGGGGGAACTCGCTGCTTGTCCCTGCACTAGCGCAGGCAACGAAAGAAGGAAATGGTTCTTCCTTACGCCAATATGCGGAGGTATCGGCATTTCCAGATATCCAAACACACTGGGCAAAAGACACGATCACGACATGGTTGGAATCAGGGAAAACAACAGGGTATCCAGATGGCACGTTTCGTCCCCAGCAACAAATTTTGCGTGCGGAATGGATGGCACTCACCAATCGTATCATGGGATTTACCGAAGGAAATGACGCCGTTTTTGCGGATGTTGATCCCAAAGCGTGGTATGCGGATGCTGTCCAAAAAGCAACGAAAGCGGGGTACATCGCTGGCTATGCGAACGGGACGATCGCACCCAAAGCACCGATCACGCGTCAAGAAGTGGCGCTTATTTTGGCGCGAATTGCCAAATTGCCCCTCGCATCGGCGGATCCTGACCCCATATTCACCGATCACACTGCTCTTGCGCCTTGGAGTAAACCCGCGATCTACGCCGTTACCGCAACCAACTATATGACGGGGTATCCGGACGGTACGTTTCGACCGAAACAACCGATCACGGGTGCGGAGGCGATCGTCACATTGGCGCGACTGCGTGCTGAGGCATGTGCGACACCGCCTTGCGAGAGCGACAAATCCCCTCCAAAAGTCCCTTCGCCCCCACCGATGACGACGAGCACATCGATCATTACGGCGGGGTGAAAGCGTTGCCCCTGCTTGCCGTCTCGCACGGTACAACGTTCGCACAGGTAAACGCCCCGACGACCGTGCAAGCCACCGTTTCCAACGGCACATCCGTATCTGTCATATCCCTCCCCGTAAAATGGAACACGAACGCATACAATGGAAATCGCGCACAAACCCAGACGATTACCGACACATTCGCAAATTTGCCCGCACACATCAGCAATCCCAATGCGCTAAATGCAACGTTGACGATCGACGTGCAAGGCAGTCGTACGTTGCTGGTGCGCACTTCCTTTTTCGAAAACACGACGATTCGCAAAGTGCCTGTGACGTTGCTCGCACAAAATGTGGTTGTCGAGATGTGGATGGAAGACAAGTATGTAGACAACTCCACCGCCCAACAAACACTTGTTCAACAACTGGTCAAGGAATTTAGCGACACCATTCTTCCCCTCGTGACCACGAATTTTTACAGCAGCTCCGACATCGACGGCAACGGAAAAATCGCTATTTTCATCGGAGATATCGCCACGCTCCCCCTCGAGTACGCAGGGTATTTTTCTAGCGAAGATCTCATGCCCACACCACCAAACTCTAATAAAATGGAAATTATGTATATAAATCACCAATATACCAAGAAATTGTTTGAACAGGGGCTACTCTGGAATGTGCACGCACTCCTCGCATACGAGCTGCAACATCTCGTCAACGCAAACCCTGCGCTTGGGGCAAAAGGCATGGATACGTGGCTCAACGAAGCATTGTCCCTTGCGAGCGAACATCTATACGTGACGTCAAAAAACATCGCCTCTGGGTTAAGCGCGTTTATCCAGTACGATAACCAAGCGTCGGCTACACAGCGCAATCAGGCGGTGACCCAGTGGGGCGATAATAATTATAGTTACGCACTTTCTTATTTGTTCGGTCAATACATCCGCACACAAATCGAGCAAAAACAAGGGAAACAGCTTGGAATGGTGTATTTTCGGGAAATGATCACCACTCGCCGCAATGCCCCAGCAACGTATGCGGTAGAAAATGCGATTCGCAAATACATCGATCCTTCGCTCGCGTTCGCACAATTTTTAGCACAATTCCGTCTAGCACTTCAAAAAAAGGAAGCGAGTGGGCCGTATGGATTTCATGGTGAGCCGTTTTTCAATGGAATAAATTAAGGGGCGAGGGTGTTGCCTATTTCACGCTTAATTCTTAAATAATAGTTTATATGTATTCATCAAAAGGTGTGATTTCAACATCTACAAAATCAGTATAATCTAATACAATCTCTTCGCTAAAATAGCTTTCTTTTGCTATTTTTATTGCATCATCGATATTCTCAGCCTCAACCTCAATCACTCTTGATAAAGTTTCCATAATTTCAATCTTAAAGCAAGATTTTAATTCCATAATTTAGTATAAACCCCATTTCCTTCGAATTTTAACAATCCTTTATCTCTTAATTCTTGCAATACACGTCTTATCGTATTTTCAATTGTTTTGCTAGCTGGATGCTTATTTCTTAAAGAAGGTACATATTCTAAGTAATCATGTTTTGTAAATGTTTTTTTTTGTATTGAGTGTAACACTTCGACCAAATCTTTGTGCCAACCCGTTAGATTAAGATGGTTTAATAACATTTCTTTGCTGATGACAGCATCATATTCATTTTCTTGATGGTCATCGCATTCGGGAGATGTAGGCTCCTGTTGCTTTGGCAATAAAGATAATAGTTTATAAATATCATTTATTTGCTTTTTTTCAAATAGTTTTATATCTTCATTCATGCAAATATTATTGTAATCATCACAGATTTTTGTAACGATTTCTTTTTCATCAATATATATGCCATACTCATAATTTTTATTCAACCCCGATGTAGTCAAATTAGCCGATGTTATGATGGAATACTGATCATCAAATATGTATATTTTGGCATGAAGTCTTTGGAAATTATATACAAATCCTTTGTTTGCATTGATAGTTTGTAAAGCAGAAATGTCTGAAGATTTTTTGTAAAAGTTCATTAAATTGATATTAGTGATAAGACTCAACTGGGTGTGGTTTTTTTTATTTTCATATATTTCGTCTACAGTATTTTGTTTTACAAATGGAGAACATAGTTTTATACTCACCTCCGATTTTTTAACACATTTAAAGAAATTTTCCCCATGTGCTTTATTTAATATTTCCAATGCAATCACAATCCTAATCATAAATTTTTATGGGACCGTAACGGAGCGTTTACGCCACAGACGGTTGCATCATATAAGCGCTCAAATGATATGAAGGAATGACGCAACAATGTACCTTTCGATTCCCATAAATCCACTCTTTTTTCCTATGTTTATCGGCATGACACAGGGGATAGCGCTCCCTTGATTTAAGCCTTCCCTACTCAAAAAATCGCCCTCCTCACGGATGGACGAGAACGCATACGATGTACGTACGCGCCACGGCGGGACTCGAACCCGCGACGCACAGTTTAGGAAACTGTCGCTCTATCCAGCTGAGCTACGGGCGCAATGAATGTCTCATTATAGCATCTTTGCAAAAAGAGGGCAATGCGACGATTGTGCGTTCCCCCTCTTTGACAGCTTTGAAAAAACAACGTCATACGCAACGCGACGCTTGCAACGCCAAATCATCGGCACGACACGCTGCGGAGCAATAGCCCCCTTGCGCTTCTTCACACGGTACACACACCAAATGATGATGATGACAAAAATCGTACGTACAGTTGATGTACCGCTCTGTTTTCGTGCCACAGTGGATGCATGTGCCCACGACCGTACTGCCCGCAGTACGATTGATCGGGACAACAATGCGCTCATCGAATACGTAGCATTTTCCGTCAAACCGTTCTCCTTGTACTTCGGGGTCTTTGCCATACGTCACGATGCCGCCATCGAGTTGCGATACGTCTTGAAACCCTTCGCGCAACAAAAAACCGGACAATTTTTCGCACCGAATGCCCCCTGTGCAGTAGGTCACGATTTTTTTGTGTTTGTGTTCGCCCAGATGTTGGCGTATCCATGTGGGAAACTCGCGAAACGATTCCACAGCCGGACGGATGGCGCCACGAAAATGCCCGACATCGTATTCATAGTCGTTACGTCCATCGAGAACAATGACATCTTCTTGTTGGATCGCTTCAAGAAACTCCTTTGGGCGTAATCGCTTTCCGGTCAATTTCGTAGGGTCGACGTCATCTTCTAACCGAAACGTCACCAATTCTGTTCGCGCCCGCACAAACATTTTTTTGAACGCATGTGCTGTCGCTTCGTCGACTTTGAAGACGATGTCTTCGAACAACGGATGACGGTGCATCCAATCCATGTACTGCTCCGTCTGTGCAACCGTTCCCGAAACGGTACCGTTGATGCCTTCTGGGGCGACGAGAATGCGTCCTTTGAGGGCCAAAGATTTGCACAGGGCGAGGTGTTCTTGCGCAAATTGCTCGAAATCATCGATCGCAACGTATTTGTAATACAATAACACGCGGTACGGTGCTGTACTCATGCTGTTCTCGACTCCTCTTTGGGAAAAAATATAGAGATCCCTTGTTTGTATCCGCCAGGGAGAAGGCTTCTTTATTTTACGTTACGCAGAATAGAAACTTCAACACGACGATTGATCGCACGTCCTTCCACCGTCGTGTTCGTCGTCACGGGTCTGTATTCTCCGTATCCCGCACTCCAAAACCGTTGCGGACTGACGTTGGGGTTTTGTAAGATGACCGTCATAAAATTTAATGCCCGTGCGGTACTCAGATGAAAGTTAGAGGCAAACTGCGCTGTTTTGATCGGTTGATCGTCTGTATGCCCTGAAACGACGACTTCAAAACTCGGATATTGTTCTAACATCGTACTGATTGCTGCCGCAATCTTCAAGGAATCTTTCTTTAAAACCGCACTCCCCGAGGCAAATAGCGTATTGTCGCTAATCGTGATGCGCAGCTGTTGTTCGTCTAATACTGTTTCTAATTGTGCATTGAGGCCGTTTGTGCGAATGTACGCATCTAGTTTTTGTTTTAGTGCGGTGAGTTGCATCGTTTCTTCTTGTTTTTTGAGTGCTTCGGCTTTTAAACGCGCCTCCTCAGTTTGTCCTTTTTCATCTAAATTTTCACCGTCTGGGCCCGTTGTTTTCTGCGAACGGACCGACTCATTCACTGCCGATTCAGAGGACATCGGATTCATATTGTCAAAAAAACTCGGCCCACCTTCTAGCGCAGAACGAAACGACATTTTGATGTCCTGAAATTTATTTTGATCCACTTGACTCGATGCGAACAAAACAATAAATAAGGCGAGGAGTAGCGTCAACAAATCCGCATAGGGGATGAGCCAACTTTCGTCCATGTGCTCCTCGTGGTCGTGCCCTTTATGTTTTTTGCCCATCCGAGTCGGCCCCTTTCTGGTCTAAACCGCTCCGCTGTGCGGGGGAAAGGTAGGCGCTCAATTTTTGTTGGATCGCTGTCGTCGAAATGCCTGCTTGGATGCTGAGTAACCCCTCGATCATCATCGCTTTTGTTTCCATTTCTTGCTTGGAAAATCGCTTTAACTTGTTGGCGATGGGATGCCATAACACGTATCCGGAGAAGATTCCCAATAAGGTGGCAATAAACGCAGCCGCGATAGAGTGACCGAGTTTTTCGATGTCCGACAAGTTTCCTAAGGCGGCCACCAGCCCGATGACGGCACCGAGTACACCCAACGTCGGGGCATACGTCCCCGCTTGGGCAAAAATTAACGCGCCCATTTTGTGGCGTTCTTCGGTCATATGTACTTCCTCCGCGAGTACGTCATGCACGAAATCATGGTCGTTTCCATCGATGATGAGACGCATGCCGTTACGCAAAAAGGGTTCTTGGACGTCCTCGATTTTCCCTTCCAAGGCGAGCAACCCTTCCCGGCGGGTAATGGCGGCCCATTCGCTCAATAAGCGCAACACTTCGGTTTTCTCGATTTGCTGTTGTCCAAAAAACGCAATTTTCATGAGTTTGGGAAACTTTTTTATCTCGTTCATCGGAAAGGCGATCATCAACGAAGCCGCCGTCCCTACAAAAATGATCAAATAGGCTGCGGGATTGACGAGTGAGCCGAGTCCCGCACCTTTCATGAGCATGCCAACGACGACAGAACCCAACCCAAGACCTAGACCGATAAAAGTCGATTTTTCCAAGGCAAACGCACCCCTCTGCGGCAAGATGTACAGGTGCAAACGAGCACACCATGGAGAGACGTAACCCTCATGGAATATATCGGCAAGCAAGGGGGAAATGCGTAGCACATCAGGTATATTTTCATGGGGAGAGAGCGAACCAAAAAGGGGCGATGGGCATGGGATGGCCCTGTGCGTATGTTTTTATGGGCATACAAGGGAGGAGGAAATAAAATCGTGTACATCGAGGAGGAGCGAATTTCTAAAGGGCAAGGAGTCTTTTCAAAAATGCCATCGCCTGTGTCAAAAAAAGCCACAACGTCTAAAAAACCCCACGGCTTTCGCCATGGGGGGCGCTCAGGGAAGTGCAATCGGCTTGATAAAGGCAGGATCCATCCAGCAAATTTCCCATTGGTGTCCGTCTACGTCAGCAAACGATCGTTGGTACATAAATCCATGGTCCATCGGTTCGGCATAGGAAGTCGCCCCGTGTGCCAGTGCGGTGTCTACCAGTGCATCGACTTCTTCTCGACTGGGCGCACTCAGTGCAATGAGTACTTCGGTCACGTGTGTGGCATCGGCAATCGGCTTCTTTGTGAAGTTTTGAAAATGCGCATGGGTCAATAACATCACGAAAATGTGGTCGCTGATGACCATGCAAGCCGCCTCGTCACTCGTGAACTGAGGATTGAACGCAAACCCCAATGTAGAAAAGAACTGCTTTGTTCTCGTCAAATCCGACACGGGTAAATTGACAAAAATATGCTTCGTTTCAACTTTCATTGTCCAGTCCCCCTGTACAGCGTGTGTGTATTTTTACTACATTTTCTATAGGATTCGTGAAGGGTTACAAAAACCCTGCATAGTGCGTGCGCAAAACATTGCATTGCTGTGCGCAGGGCTCATGCAGGGGCAATATTGCGGGATAAATGGACACAGCATGTCTAGTACTTTGCTTGCGGATACACCGTTTCAATGGCGTTGACGATGCCGCTGAGTTCGTCAGAGATGAACAGAAGAACTTGTTCTGCGCCCCGCTGCTTTATGTCCTCGAGTAACTCTTTCCACATGTGTGCGGATTCTGTAGGGGCGGTCGTGTAGGCAAGGACTTCCTTTGTGCCGTCTTCTCGGATTCCGATGGCGATGTGGACGGCTTCTTTTGAGACGGTATCCCGTTTCACCGCAATGTAGGTAGCATATAAATAGACACAAACATACCGGTTTTCGAGGG
>JAULZZ010000072.1:0-3226 GCA_032117095.1 Paenibacillus sp. | reverse complement strand
GTTTCAACAATACCAGCCGATGACACGCCTCGATGTGCCTGTGGAACAAAGCACGTATACAGGATATTTGTTGACGGGAGTGTTTGTCATCGGACGAAAGTACAGTGGTATTTTGCCGCGCATCGGGGCACGCATTACGGACAATAGCGCCTATTTTTGTCCTGCTTTCACGCTCGGATAACCTGCGTAAAAACGATGATTTTATTGGGCATTATCGTAGAGATTGATTTTTCCAAAAAAAGAGTAATGAGGGGATGCGCATGGAAAATTTTGGGCAAGACATCGTAACCGTATTGATTGGTGTAGGGCTATTGATTGTCATTTTACTCCTTGGGTATGGCGTGTTTAGTGTACTCACGCGATTCAATGATACCGCAGAAATACGCAAAGGAAACGTCGCTGCAGGCATGTACATGGGCAGTAAATTGCTCGGATTGGCGATTATCGTCGCCATGGTATCGTATAGTTCCACAGACTGGGTAAACATGCTCGTCTGGTCCGGCGTGGGGATGGTGCTGTTGTGTATCATTTATGTGCTGTTTGACTTCCTTTTGCCAAAGCTGGATGTTTGTGCGGAAATTGCCAAAGGAAACGTGGCGGTTGCTCAGCTGTTGCGTGCGGTGATCGTCGGAGTATCTGTCGTCATTGGCACGTTTTTATTATAATGCGTTTCGTAAGATGTGCGTAACGTAAGCGCATCAAAAAAGGCATCCCTGTATTTTTTGGGTATGCCTTTTTTGCTTGTGAACACTTTTTTTCAAAGCGAATGCAGCTGTTGCGTCTTTTGATGCGCCGTACGGAGTTGTCGGGCGACTTCACGCGCACTCGAAAATGCACGTTCGGCCAGCTCTCCCTTGCCTTCGCATCCGTCTCCACAAAAATAAAACGGCAAATGGTCGAGGCGTACGGGCAACAAACGGTTTGTCACGATGTTTTTTACGCTAGACACCATCGCTTTTTTGGACATGCGCTTGACGACTGTCGCTTCACGCCAACCAGGATAATAGGTATCAAAAAGACGCTCTATTCGTACCATTTTGTCATCCAAATATGCTTTGCGCGCTTCTTCATCCAGTTGTACATCATCTAAATACGCAATCGCTTGCAACAGTTGTCCGCCTTCGGGCACTCCCGTATCGTCTGTCGCCGAGACGTCGCTAATAAACAGCTTGTCGTTCATTTCGCTGATGTATGAAAAAGGACGTGCCACGACGTGACGCAACCCGATATCATACACGGCAACTTCGGTCGGTGTCGCCCCCTCATACGCTTGCAAAAAAGGCTCCCACGGAGAGTCTCGCAACAACTTCACGACGTGTTGCAACGGCATCGCCAAGACGATGCGATCGAATGCGTATGCACCTTTTTTCGTGTGTAACGTGTATTGTTTTTGGGCGTACGTAATGCGCTCGACTCCTTCGTGTAGCTGTATCGCCCATCGTTGGGAATCGTTTATTTTGGCTTGCAACCGTGTGATCAGCACCCCCCAGCTGCCGAGTAAGTAACTCACCGGTTCCGTTGCCCGAAATAAATTGTGGTAGTACCGTTCAAGTACTTCTCCCGATACACGCCGCGCATCAGACGGGGCGACAAAAAAGTTCGTACATACGAGGTGTTCCCACAGTTCTTTGAGGTCTTCTCCCCCATCGCTCTGCGCCAAATAATCGCCCAACGTCGCATAAGACTTCATCGTGTGAATTTGGCTCATCATGGCAACAATTTCTGTCACAAACCGCATCTTTTGCATCGGAGGCAATACATCTGTGCGCATCAAATTGACAAAATCCATCGGGGCAAGCGATAAATTCCCTGCTTTTGCATAGTATACTTTGCGTTTGTCTACGGGACGGCTCGGCAATGCCAATCCGAGCTCTTCGTTCATCTGCGTTAAAACGTGACGATCAAAACCATATACCGCATGCGCACCATAATTTAGCGTAAATCCTGACTTTTCGTATGTAAAAGCACGCCCTCCGAGCTGTGGACTGCGTTCAAAGAGGGTGCCTTGGATGCCTTCTTGCTGTGCCAAATACGCCCCCACGGTCAGCCCCGCCAAACCGCCCCCAATAATCCCTACACGCATGCGAATTCCTCTCCTTCATAGCGGGGGAACATCCCGATGAAAAATGCCACTAAAAATATTGAAAATATGTATAAAAAAGCAAACACATTGTGCGCAATGTGCGTGTGACGATGAAAAAAAGAAAAAGGGAGTATTACCTCCCCGCCTTGTTATGGTGGTGTTATAGATGTTTGCTTACGACTTGTTTTAACGCTTCGAGTGGCTGAAAACCCACAATTTTATCGACGGGCTGTCCGTCTTTGAATAAAATAAGTGTCGGAATGCTCATCACGCCAAAACGTCCTGCCGTGTCTGACTGCTCGTCGACATTGACCTTCGTGACTTTCAGCTGGTCACCAAGTTCTTGGCTTAACTTCTCTAATACGGGTGCAATCATCTTGCACGGTCCACACCAAGGTGCCCAAAAATCAACAAGCACTGTCCCACCAGATTCTACTTCACTCGCAAACGTCTCGTCCGTTACCGTGACAATCGCCATTGTCTTATCCCTCCTTAGACTTCATCGTGATAGACACTCAGTATACCATGAAGCTCGTCTCCCCGCCAACTGCGGAAGACAATACAAGTCATACCCGGTAGTCGTCTGCACGCCACTGTTTGATTGCTTTCTTAATGTCGTCTGGTTTCATCTGTTTTTTGGCTGCTTCTGCGGCAAGTTTGGGAAACTCGGCATCAGAGGCGAAGCGAAGCGCGATAATTTGACGCATCGTCAGTTGCTCGTCCAACCGTTTTCCTGTTAATACATAATGGCGCAGTTGCTCTTCTGCGCGAATGGCGCGATCTTGTGCGATCAGTGCTTTTATGCGCACGTTGCTCCCGATAAACATGGTTTGAATGCTGAGGGAAATCAATAAAAGAAGCACCCAAAACAGCACACCCGATACGTTCGTTTGGAAATATCCAAGTGCAAATAACGCACCGCCTAACGTGAGCACTCCCAGGGGAGCGAGGAAAAAAAACTGCCACCCATCAATTTTACGGTGATTGCGGTATTCCTGTTGCTTTGTGGCCATCGATGAACCTCTCCTTTGTAAATCGCATCCCCATCATGCTACGCCATGTACGCCTCCGATGCAAGCGTACAAATGCAATCCTGTTGTTGGAAGGATGTCCTATGCGCATCACGATTTCAAACGGTGATTC
>JAULZZ010000071.1:0-3274 GCA_032117095.1 Paenibacillus sp. | reverse complement strand
GCTGTCCCCACCTTCGCCGAAAAACCGAGTACGCCGGTGTCCGAACATGAATTCGAAAATATTACTGCGGCCATACAAACGCTTGTCCACGATGAATCGCAATCCGTCGCCGTAAACACGACAGCCGTCCCCCACGCCCCCGAGCAAGCCGTTGAAACTGGGAAAAACGCTGACCTTTTCACACCCGCCCCTACGGTCGCCTTGGACGCCTCCCCACATCCGCACACAAAAACGCCTCACCCTACGACGACTTCACAACCAATCTCGGAAGGCATCGCATGGCAAGACGTATTTGTTGGTTCGGCTGCGACAGCGACCTCATTTCGCACCGTACGCATGGTCATCGTCCAAAAAGACGATGTGTTACAAGACATCGCAACACGGTATGCCGTGAGCGTCAGTCAATTGCTCGCCTACAACCAAATGCAAACGGCACACATCGAGGAAGGGCAAGTCATCGCCATTCCCGTGTAAAAAAGAGGCTCCTTCTCATTCTGCCTGTAACGCCAGACGATGCGCATGGATCGTGCGGGCAATGTGTTCGGGCGTGTGTGCGAGGGAAAGAAACATCCCTTCATATGGCGAAGGAGGGACACTAATGCCCTCTTGCAACAAACGGGAAAAAATACGCGTGAAGCGGGCGACATCGCTTTTTTGGGCAGAGGCGTAATCTGTCACCGGCCCTTCGGTATAAAACGGACAAATCATCGAGCCCACCCGATTGATCGTCAAAGGAATCCCGCATGCTTTGGCATTGTCGAGCAATCCTGCCTCCAATTGGGCAGAGCGTTGTTCCAACTGTTCATACACCCCTGGCTCACCGAGAAGCTGTAACGTTGTAATCCCTGCGACCATCGCCAACGGATTGCCCGAGAGTGTGCCTGCTTGGTAAATCGGGCCATCTGGGGCAACATGACGCATCCATACGGCTTTTCCTCCGTAGGCGCCCACGGGCAACCCCCCCCCGATAATTTTGCCCAAGCAGGTCAAATCTGGCACGATCCCGTATAACCCTTGCGCCCCGTGACGACCGACCCGAAATCCCGTCATCACCTCATCAAAAATGAGCAATGCATTTGTTTCAGATGTTTTTTGGCGCACATGTGCCAAATATCCGGGAAGGGGGGGGATGACCCCCATGTTGCCTGCGATCGGCTCGACCATGACCGCCGCAATGTCGGGGCCATGCACCGCAAAGACGTCGTCCATCGCTTGCGTATCGTTATACGGTACGACGATCGTATGTTGTGCAACGTCTGCGAGCACCCCAGGGCTATCTGGCAACCCCAGCGTAGCGACCCCCGAACCCGCACGAATCAACAGCCCATCGGCATGCCCGTGGTAACTCCCGATACATTTGACGATTTTTTGGCGTTTTGTTACTCCGCGGGCCAACCGGATCGCACTCATCGTGGCTTCTGTTCCCGAATTGACCAACCGTACGACTTCAATCGAGGGAAAACGCGCACAAATGAGCTCAGCCATCGTCGTTTCAAGCGTCGTCGGCGCCCCAAAACTAGTGCCCTTTCGGGCGACTGCACAAATCGCTTCGATCACTTGGGGATGTGCATGCCCAACAATGAGCGGTCCCCACGAACAGACGTAATCGATATATTCCCGTCCGTCAATGTCCCAAATACACGCCCCCTCTGCCCGCTCTACAAAAAAAGGAGTCAAACCGACGGAACGAAACGCCCGTACGGGCGAATTCACCCCACCGGGCATGACGTTTTGGGCACGGACATACGCTTCTTGCGAGCGCGGTCCTATCGTGGGACGTGGTTCATGTGGCGGTTGCGCTTGATCTTGTCGCATCTTCCATTCCCCCTCCTCATACGAAACACGGTGTGAATACAGGAATCCTACTGTTTAAAAATGACTGTGCTTTCTCATAAAAGAAATCGATCTGCATAGATGTTTTTAATCCGCGTTTCGTATCATCGGCAATTTCATCGCGTGGCGTGTACGTCACGCCATGCTTGTTGGGCGACGCGCTCCCCCTGTGCAATGCAATCTGGGATGCCTACCCCTTCATAAGAGGCACCTGCAACATAGATGCCCCGATGGTGTGTCTCTAGCGTGTGCCGCAACGACGCAATGCGGTCGACGTGTCCAACCGTATATTGAGGCATCGCCTGAGGCATGCGACAGACGTCCGTCCAGTGACACGGTGCATCGATTCCCATCAAGGCAACAATGTCTTGTTGTACCGCCGAAACGAGCGTCGCATCATCCATGTGCATCCATCGTACATCGTCGATTCGCCCCACATAACAGCGCAACACGACCCATGCATCTGTCGCCGTGTGCGCCCATTTGGACGATGTCCACGTACACGCCGTGATGAGTCGTTTTTCCTTTCGTGGCACGATAAAACCCGCCCCGTTTAGGGGGATGCTCACGGATGTTTTGGGATACACCAACAACACTTGTGCAACGGATGCATAGGGCATCGTTTCCCAAACAGAGGGAACGTATCCTGCCAACGCCTTTGCCATGACCGGAGCAGGCGTGGTAACAATCACCGCATCGGCTTGCAATGGTGCGCCCTCTGCCGTGTGTACCGCCCATCCTCCCGCAGCGTGCCGGGCAATCCGTGTCACCTTCGTCTGCGTGCGCAACTGTACCCCGTACGCGTGGAGTGTTGCCGTAAGACGCTCGACAAGGGAGCGCAATCCGTGACGATAGCTCAAAAACACACTGTCTTGCACGTGCGCTGGCAACGGCAGACGAGGAATCGTTGTGTCTTTTTGCATCGCTTTCATCCCGCGTCGCACACTTTTGTGGAGGAGCAACGCCTCGCGAAATTGGGGGAACGTCGCTTGGATACTCAAATCATCGATGCGCCCCGCATAAATGCCAGACAACAACGGATCCACAATCGCTTCCACATAGGCATGCCCAAAACGACGACGCAAAAATCGTCCGAGGGACTCCTCCGAGGCATCTGCGCCTTGTGGCCACCACGGTTCTAAAAATGCGCGCATTTTCCCCCAGTTGCTCACAAGTGGCGAATGCTTCAAGCCGTCCCAGTGCAGTGGAATGCCTAACGTGACCCCGTGCGGAAACGCAACCAACTGCCCGTGATGGGCAAACCACGTTTGGCGGGCGTTCGGGCGTTGGGCAACCCACTCTGCCTCCATTCCCAACCGGATCGTAATATCTACGATCGGTTTTTTACGTGCCAAAAACGAATCGGGTCCCCGTTCGAGCACACAGCCTTCCCAGTACAACGTATCGATGCGCCCCCCCCATCGATCGGTTGATTCACAGA